>JAQBUJ010000033.1 GCA_027623845.1 Pseudomonadota bacterium | reverse complement strand
ACTTCCCATGGAATGAATGATGATCGCGAAGCACGGCTCGTAGAGCGAGCCGGCCATACCGATGCCGATGCCAACCCAAACCGCGTAGAACTGCCACACCTCGGTGACTTGCGAGAGCAGGAACAGCATGCCGGCGGCCAGTACCGCGCCGCCGGCGAAGACCATTCGGCCGCGGCCATGATCGATTTGCCGCCCGGCCATCGGCGCCAGCACCGCCGAGACAATGAGCGCGAGCGTGAACGCACCGGTCAGCTCGGTCTTTGAAAACCCAAGCTCGGCCTCCCAGGTCGGCAGTAAGGCCGGGAAGGAATAGTAATAACAGGCCCAGACCAGGGTTTCGGCGATGGCGAAGGGCCAGACGATACGCCCGAACGGCGCTGCGGCGCCAGGCAAGCCAGATTCGGGAATGGCCGACCCGTTGGGCGTTTCCGGCGCCTGCGTCACCGTTTGTTATCCCCGTTCGATATTGGCGCCGCGCACCGGCACCCCGAACTCCCGATGGCAGATCTCGGCCAGCGCCTTCACACCGTCGTGGATTTCTTCGGTTGTCGGGCTGCCAAAACACAGCCGGAACCTAGAGCGCGCCGGCTCGGCGTCGGAAGCCCATTCCGGGCCGGGATTGATGGCGATACCCTCTGCCGCCGCCACCTGGGCCAGCTTCAGGGTGTCGACGGTGTCGGGCAGGGTGATCCACAAGAAAATCCCGCCTTTCGGCGCGACGAATTCCGCCGCCGTGCCGAAATGTTCCGACACGGCCTCGGTCATCGCGTCGAGCTTGCCTTTCAGGGTCACGCATAGGGTGTCGATATGATCGTCGAACTTGGTGGTGCAATACTCGGCCAGCATCATCTGCTCCAGCGCCCCGGTGCCGCCGTCATTCTTGCAGGCCAGCATTTGCGAGATCACCGCCCAATCCGCGGCGACGTAACCGACCCGCAAGGCCGGTGCGATGCTTTTCGAGAACGAGCCGACATGGATCACCCGGTTGCCGCCGTCCAGCGCGGCGATCGCCGGTGGCCGTTCGCCGTCCCACAGCAGATCAGCGTAGCACTCATCCTCAAGGATCGGCACCGCGTATTCCTCGGACAACCGAAGCAGTTCGCGGCGGCGCGCCTCGGGCATGATGCTGCCGCCGGGATTTTGCACCGTCGGAATAACGTAGATGTATTTCGGCGTGACGCCCTGGGCTTGCAGTTCTGCGAGCTTGGCCGCCAACAGATCCATGCGCATTCCGTCATCATCCAGCGCGATACCGACCGGCGTGGCGCCATGCTTGCGCAACCGGCCAAGGGCGCTGCCATAGCTGAACTGTTCGACCAGGACCGTATCGCCGGGCTCGCAAAGGATCTGGTTCACCAACTCCAGACCATGATTCGAGCCAGAGGTGATCAACACATTATCGGGCGACACCGTCATGCTGCTGCGCTTGGCGAGCTTGTCGGCGACGAACTCACGCAAGGGCTTGTAGCCGAGCGGGCCGCTTTGCATGCCGTAGGTCGCCAAGGTCGGGCCCTCGCGCCGCAACACCGACGCCGTCGCTGCGATCATGTCCTCGACCGGCACGCTGTCGGCGTCATTGTTGCCGCCGACAAAGTTAAAAGGCGGGAAGCCGCCCCAACGCTTGGCCGGGGCCGGCAGGTTCGAGCGAAGCAGGGGGCTGTAATCCAGATCAATGGCCACGGGGCATTCCTTCATGACAAAGAGCGAGCGAAAAGGCTGGCGGTACTATATCCCAGGGATGATTGACTCGCCCGCCTCTTTCCGTCGCCATGGTTAAATCAGCAAACTGGCGCTAACAGTGCGGTCCGAAGCCGCTTCTCGTTTGACTCTTCAAGGATCGTCCATGCCCTCCGGCCAAAACCCGCTTCAGGGCATCCGCGTCCTGGATATGACCCAGATCTACAACGGTCCCTACGCCACCTTCCTGATGGCGATGGCCGGCGCCGATGTGATCAAGGTGGAGCCGCCGGGCGGTGAACATCTGCGGCGACGCAACGCTCGGGGCGGCGCGCTTTATCCGTTCAAGATGCTCAACCCGAACAAGCGCAGCATCGTGCTTGACCTGAAAAACCCCGACGACCAGGCGATCTTTCTTGAGCTCGCCGAGACCGTCGATATCGTGATTGAGAATTACGCCCCCGGCGTCGTCGACCGGCTTGGTGTCGGCCATCAGGCGGTGAAGCAGGTCAATCCAAACGTGATTTATGCGTCGGGCAGCGGTTATGGCCAGGACGGCCCCTATGCCGGCTATCAGGCGATGGATATCGCGGTGCAGGCGATGGGCGGGGTGATGAGCCAGACCGGATTTCCGGAGAACCCGCCGGTCAAGGCCGGGGTCGCGCTCTGTGATTTCTTTGCTGGTATTCACCTTTATGGCGGGATCATGACGGCGTTGGTCAAGCGCGAGCGGACCGGCGAGGGCTCCTTTGTCGACGTCTCTATGCAGGAGTCGGTGTTCCCCGCCTTCGCCTCCAATCTCGGCTTGATGTTCGACAGCGACGGCGCGCCAAAACGGGTCGGCAATTTCCATGGCGGCCTATCGATCGCGCCTTATGGGGTCTACCCGGCCAAGGACGGCTACACCTCGATCATCTGCAATAACGACACCCACTGGCACCGGCTGCTCGACGCCATGGGCAAGGGAGATCTGAAGGACGATCCCCGCTTCGATACCATGGCGGCTCGGGTACAGAACCTGGAGGCGATTACCGCGCTGATCTCGGCATGGTCGAAGACCCTTGAGCGTGCCGAGATTATGGAGCGGTTGAACAAGGCCCGGGTGCCTTGCGGTTCGGTCAAAGATCTTGATGAAGTGGTCGAGGACGAGAACCTGCACGCCCGCGGCATGATCCGCTGGATCACCGACGCCGAGGGCCGCCGCTCGCTCGCCGCCGCCAGCCCGTTGCATATCGACGGGGTGAACCAAGTGGACTATCAACTACCACCGGAAATCGACGCTGACCGTGAGGAGATCCTGGCGGAGATCCGGGCGCTCCCTTCGAAAAAGTCAGGATGAGCGGGCGTTTTTGGGGCTTTGGAATGACAAAAATCGTCCCAGCGAACCAGACCTAAATCAGTCTCGAATTAGTGACGGAGGAATAGGCCATGACATCAGACCTGAATGACAAGGTCGCCATCGTTACCGGCGCTGGGCGCGGGCTGGGTCGGGAATATGCCGAGAAATTGGCGGCGGCCGGGGCCAGGGTTGTGGCCGGCGACGTACTCGATTGCGCCGAGACCGTGGCGACGATCCAGGCGGCGGGCGGGCGGGCGGTCGCCGTTACCCTCGATGTCCGGGATCAGGCGAGCTGCAACGCCATGGCTGAGCGGGCGATGGTCGAATTCGGGCGGATCGATGTGCTGGTCAATAACGCGGCGCTATACGGGTCGCTCAAAGGGGGGCGCTTCGACACCCTGCCCGAGGACGACTGGGACGACTGCATGGACGTCAACGTCAACGGCATCTGGCGCTGCTGCAAGGCGGTGGTCGGCCAAATGAAGATCCAAAAATCGGGATCGATCATCAACATCTCCTCACTCGCCGCGCTGGCTGGCCTGCCTTACGCGCTGCATTACTCAACCTCGAAAGCGGCGGTGATCGGCATGACCCGCTCGCTGGCCCGTGAGCTTGGCCGCGACTGGATCCGGGTGAACGCGATCGGCCCATCGGCGGTGATGACCGAGGGCACGACCGAGTTTTTCGGCGACAAGCTCGACAAGGCGGCCGAAGTGATCGCCGCCGGCCAGTCGCTGAAGCGCAATCTAGAGCCCGAGGACCTTGCCGGCACAGTGCTCTATCTGGCCAGTGACGCCTCGAAGTTCGTCACCGGTCAGACGATCATGGTCGATGGCGGCACGGTGTTTCTCTAAACGCCCGGTTGGTGGTTGAACAATCCGGAGGCCCTCATGCTTCATGCCACGCAAGTCGCGCTCTCGAAGCGGGTCCTGGCGCATCTCGACGCCAAGACGACGGATACGACCGCGGCGTTGGCCCATAACGACATTACCGCCTTTACCAGCCCGGACCGGGCGGCGCGGGAATGGGAGCAATTGTTTCTTGGCCGGCCACAATATCTCGGCCTCTCCTGCCAGACCCGCGAGGCTGGAGACTATCTCACCAATGACGACCTTGGCGTGCCGATCCTGGTCACCCGTGACGAGGCTGGAAAAGCGCGGGCCTTCCTCAATGTCTGCCGGCATCGCGGCGCCCGCCTGGCTGATGGCTGCGGTAAGTCCGACCGAAGCTTTACCTGCCCGTATCACGGTTGGACCTATGACACGTCGGGCCACTTGATCGGTATTCCGGACCGGCGCAATTTCGACGGCGTCGAGCAGGCGATATACGGGCTGCGCGAGCTGCCGCTGGAGGAACGCCATGGCATGCTCTGGGTGGCGCCGCGGCCGGAGATCGCCGCCAGCCCGAGCCCGGAACTCGATGGGCTGGATGAGGAGCTCGCCAGCTATGGGTTTGGCGACTACCACCACTACAAGACCCATGCCCGGCGCTGGAAGATGAACTGGAAGATCGCCATCGACACCTTCCTGGAGCCGTACCATTTTCCGGTGCTGCACAAGAATACGGTTGGGCCGGTGTTTTTTCCCAATCTCTGCGTCGTCGACGGGTTTGGGCAAAATTTGCGCGAAGTTCTGCCCCGGCGCGGCATCGTCGAGATGCGCCAACAGGCCGAGGCGGATTGGAATCTGGTCGAGCATTCGGCGATCGTTTACGTCTTGTTTCCAAACATCGTCGTCGTCGTTCAGATTGACCATCATGAGATCTGGCGGATCTATCCGGTCGAGGGCAAGGCCGACGAATGCATGGTTTATCTGGAATTTTATATTCCCGAGCCGGTGATCACCGACAAAGCGGTCGAGCATTGGCGTAAGAATCTTGACCTGACCTTGCGCACCGTCGAAAACGAGGACTTTCCGGCTGGCGAGGGTATTCAGGCCGGGCTGCTGTCGGGAGCCCAGGACAGCATTGTTTACGGGCGCAATGAGCCGGCGTTGCAGCATTTCGAAAAGGCCGTCGGCGCGGCAGTTGGCGCGCCGCCCCTGGCCGGCGCATAAGACACGTGGCGAGACGCCACTAAAGAGGGAGTATGAGATGACGGTTACCCATGACTTTTCCGGCCATGCGGCGGTGATCACCGGCGGCGCCCGGGGTATTGGCCTGGCCGCCGCCCAGCGCCTGCACGCCAGCGGCGCCAAGGTCTCGCTTTGGGATATGGACGCGGCGCGGCTGGCCGAGGTGGCGGCGGGTTTCAGCGGCGGCGTCGATACCCAGGTGGTCGATATTACCAATTGGGCCTCGGTCGAGGCGGCGGCCACCGCCAGCCACGCCGCGATGGGAGATCTGGATATTCTGGTCAACAGCGCCGGCGTCGCCGGTCCGAACTTCAAGACCTGGGAGTTTCCGGTCGACGAATGGACCAAGGTCATCGATATCGACCTCAACGGCACCTTCCTGTGCTGTAAGGCGGTGGTGCCCTTTATGCGCGCGAAAAATTACGGTCGGGTGGTCAATATCGCCTCTATCGCCGGTAAGGAGGGCAACCCTACCGCCTCACCTTATAGCGCCGCCAAGGCCGGCGTCATCGGCTTGACCAAGTCGCTGGGTAAGGAACTGGCGGACACGCCGATCACGGTGAATTGCATTACCCCGGCGGCGGTGCGCACCGAAATCTTCGACCAGATCAGCCAGAAGCATATCGATTTCATGCTTTCGAAGATCCCGATGGCCCGCTTCGGCCTGGTCGAGGAAATCGCCAGCCTGATCGCCTGGCTGGTGTCCGAAGAATGCTCGTTCAGTACGGGGGCGGTGTTCGATATCTCCGGTGGCCGGGCGACGTATTGACGCACGGCGGTCGCTGACCAACGGCTGGAAATTCGCTATCATCACCTTAGATCTCATCGGATGGGAGACCTGCGGATGAGTGAAGAAGCGGCGGTTCTGTTTGCCAATGACACGTTCTACAACGCCTTTACCACGCGCGATCTGAAGGCTCTGGAGGCGCTGTGGTCGCGCGAGGTGCCGGTGGTTTGCGTGCATCCGGGTTGGGGGCCGTTGCTGGGGCGTGACGCGGTCATGGAGAGTTGGGCGGCGATCCTGTCCGGGCCGTCCTCGCCGGACATCGCCTGCCGTCAGGCCAAAGCGCATTTTCTGTCCGATGATGTCTGCTTTGTCACCTGCTATGAGCTGATCGGCGATGGTGCGCTGGTGGCCACCAATATCTTCGTCAAGGAAGCCACGGGTTGGCGGTTGGTGCATCACCAGGCCTCGCCGGCGGCTGGACCGCCTACCGATCCCGAGGCCGGGAGATCGCGCAGACTGCAATAGAGCTGTTTGAACAACGCCGCTGGTTCAGGCGCCACGCTCACGCAATGTTCAATAGGAGGAATTCGGCGACTGGACCGATGATGACGGATGTGGATCAACCTTTCGGGTGTCGCTATGAAACCGGTTCTCGCCATTTTCGCCTTGCTCGTCTTGCTTGCCGCGCCAGCCGCCGCCGCAAACCCACAGCCATATTCCGGCATGGTGACGGTGGAGATTGAGAAACCCTTCAAGGCTTTCGTCAAGGCGATCCGCCCAGCGCTGAAGAAGCACAAGTTCAATATCGTCGGCGTCGCTTGCGCCAATTGCGCGGCGAAGTCGCTTGGCAAGACCATTCCCGGCAATCGGGTGATCCTGTTCTTCGCACCGAGATACGCGGTGCGAATGTTAGCGGCGAGTACGGCGGCTGGAATCGAGGCGCCGATCCGCATCTATGTCACCGAGACGGCCAAGGGTATGGCCGAAGTCACCTATCGTTTGCCCAGCCATGTCTTCGGCGCCTATGACGTCGAGGATCTGACCGCCATGGGCAAGGAACTCGACGCCATGATGACAACCATCCTGGAATCGGCGGTGGCGGGGACGAAATAGCCGGCTGGCGATGCTCTTCGACCTGAACAGGTTCTAGAGTTTCGGTCCAACCTCCCTCAAGAACGCCAGAAGCAGCCGGCTGGCCTCTTCGGGTTGTTCCTGCTGCACCCAATGGCCGGCGCCGGTGACCAGATGGAAGCCGAGCATATTGGTGCAGACGGCGCCATTCATCGTCTCGGCCACCCCTGGGCGCTGATAGACTCCCCAGTCGCTGGTACCGGAGATAAAACAGCTGGGAACATCGATGGTGCGGCCGGCAAAGATCTGTTGCTCGGCAGTGTCGAAGCCGGTGGTGCCGCGCCGATACCAGTTGAGGCCGCCCTGAAAACCGTTGCGGGTGTATTCGGCGACGTAGACCGCGAGTTCATCATCCGGCAGCCAGGTATTGGCGGCAATTTCAGCCGGGCTGGGCATTTCCTTGGCCACGGCCTGGGGCATCGTGTCGGCCAGGTCCATAATGTAATAGGTCGGCATCAGCGCCAATTGATCCGCGCGCCAGGCCTCGAGTTTATGTGGTTTGTTGGGTTTCCAGTCGGCGCTCTTGTGGTGGTAATAGGCGCGCAGAAAGTCGTGCAGGCCTTGCGGACATTCGGTCATGTCGGCGTTGGCCGACCGGGTCGAGTAATACCAGTGATAATGCTTGCGGGGGCGCTCAAGCGCCGCCATCGCCTGGTGGATGTCCGGTCCGATAGGGGCAGTGGGTGTTTCCGTCGTGGCGGCTGGAAGATCCGGCGGACCGTCGAAGGGCGCGCTCATCAGCACGCAGGACTTGAACACATCCGGGCGCACCAGGGCAGACCAGGCGGCGACCGAAGAGCCATAGTCATGCCCGACAACCGCCGCTGCCGTCTCGTGGCCGCAAGCCCGCAGGATCCCGAGCGCGTCACGAACCGTGTTCAGCAACCGGAACGAGCCGAGGTCGTCGTCGTAACCCACCGGCCCCCATCCCAGGGTGCGGCCATAGCCCCTGAGATCCGGGGCGATCACGTGGTAGCCCGAATTGGCCAGGATCGGCATGACCTTACGCCAGCTGAACGCCAGCTCTGGAAAGCCGTGCAGCAGCAGGATCGCCGGACGCCCCTCTGTCTCGAAACCGGCCTCCAGAACATGCATCTCCAGGCCGTTGGAATTGTCGACGAAGCGCGAGCGCACACCGGCCGGCAGCACGGCGGGATCATAGGGAACCTTCAAGGTCATCGGTTTTTCCTTCCGGCGGTTACTTGCTGGCCTCGCGCTGTCTCTGCAAGGGCATCGAACGATGGTGACTGGAGCGACAGTGGGTTCTTCAACTTGCCTTGCGGGTCTTGTAGATCGCCGCCTTCATAGCGTCGGCGATTCGTTCGGCAAAGTCATCGGGAACATGCGGCGCAACCGGTAGCGAGATCGTCTGGGCCGCCAGCCATTCGGCAACCGGAACTTGGCCGGCGCGATAGCCGTATTTCTCCCGGTAATAGGTCATCAGCGGCACTGCGCCGGGATAATGCACCGAGGTGCCGATGTTGCGGACCTTCAGTTCGGCGGCTATGGCGTCGCGGTCCAGGCTGCCATCGCGCGGCAGCACCGCGTTCAGGCAGTAAAAGCACGATTGCGCCTTACCCTGGGTCGGCTCGAACACGGTGATCTCGTCGAGTTCGGCCAGCGCATTCTTCAGGGCGTGGTAATTGCGGTGGCGAATTTTCAGGCGCTCGTCCAGCTTGCCGATTTGGGCCAGGCCGACCGCCGCCTCGACCTCGTTCATCCGGTAGTTATAGCCGAGCATGGTGACGTCATAGATGCCCGGCTTCACCCGCGCCTCGTGACTGCGGTCATAGCCGAAGGCCTTGCGCTGGCGGATCGAACTGGCGAGGTCGGCGTCGTCGGTGGTGACCATGCCGCCCTCGATCGAGGTCATATGCTTGATCGGATAGAACGAAAAGCAACCGGCCTTGGCCAGAGTGCCGGCCTTCTTGCCGCCATAGGTGGCGTCGACGGCAAGCGCGGCGTCCTCGATCACGAAGGCGCCGGCCTTGGTTGCGGCGGCGTTGATCGGGTCCATCTCGCAGGGCAAACCGAGGAAATGCACCACCATCACCGCGCGGGTGCGTTCATTGAGCGTCGCGGCGACGCCCTGGGGATTGATATTGCCGCTGGTCGGGTCGACATCGACAAAGATCGGTTTAGCGCCGCAATATTCCGCCGCGTGGGCGGTGGCGACATGGGTGATTGCCGGTACGATGACCTCGTCGCCCGGTCCAACGGCGTTGGCGAACAGGCAAAGATGCAGCCCGGCGGTTCCGGAGGAAACACTGATCGCGTGCTCGGCCCCGGCGCGGGCGGCGAAGGCGTTCTCGAATTCCACGCAGACCGGGCCATGCGCCAGGATCGGGCCGGAGAGCACCTTGACCACCGCATCGATCTCGGTTTGGTCCAGCAAGGGCCGGCCAAAGGGAATCATCTCGTCGCTCATGGCATCCTCGATTTGGCTTGGATCAGATAGCTCATTTAGATCAGATAGCTCACCGCCACCGTGCGCCGGGCCTCGAGCGAATCGTAACAGGCGAAACAGACGTCCATCACCCGAAAAATATCCCGGACAGAAACATTCGGCTCGCGCCCTTCACGGATCGCGGCGATGAAGTCAGGCAGCAGGTCAAATTTCTCGATGCCCGGATATGGGGTCTCGACCGCTCGCTCGTTCTCCGGCTGATCACCATCGAACAGCTTGGCGTGCGGCTTGTCGTTCACGAAAGTCTTTTTGGTGCCATAGACCGAAAGCGCGTGCAGTTGGGTGCGCTGTGGACCCAGGTTCGACATGGTCCGTCCGATCGCGCCGCCATCAAAGCGCAGCAGATTCATAATCACGTCGTCGTATTGATAGTCGGAACCGCGGGTAAGAATTTTGTTACCCATGCCGGTGACCTCGACGATTTCCTGGCCGATCAGCCAGCGCATTAGATCAATCAGATGGATGCCGCCGCCATAGGTGACGCAATAGAAATCCATCTTGCCGCGCCAGCCTTCGGTCAGTTTCCAGAGGATCTGGTGGATGTAATCGCCTTCGATGGTGACAATTTCGCCGAAGTCGCCGGCCTCGATCCATTGCTTCAGCTCCTTGAAGCGCGGCGAGCGGCGCAGGATCAGATTGGAGGTCATCAGCCGGCCGCTGTCCTGCTGCGCCCGCAGCAGCCGTTCAGCGTCGGCGCGGTTGAGCGCCACCGGCTTCTCCAGCATCACGTGCTTGCCATGGCGGAAGGCGCTTATCGCTTGTTCGACATGATGGTCGTCATGGCTGGCGATGCTGACCACGTCGATATCCGGATTCTCGGTGACCCGGCGATAGTCGGTGTGCCGGCCGGACACTTGATTGCGCTCGCCGACCTCGGCCAGTTTTTCCGGATCGATGTCGCAGATATCGGTAACCTCGACCCCCTCAATGGCGTTGTAGCCAAGCAAATGCTGCTCGCCCACACCGAGTCCGACCACCCCGGCGCGCAGTCGCCGGCTCATGGGAATTCCTCGTTGGTTGGCTGGGAGTGCTGGCCCGGGTTTCGATCCGCTGAGTTTTGATTCGGTGGCGTTTGATTCGGCGGGGTCCAATGAAAGGTGACCATTTCACTGCTCCGGGTGAAACCATTGGCGCTATAAATTGATTTCGACGCCTCATTGTTGATTTGGGTTCCGACCCGCAGCACTGGGACGATACCGGCATAATGGCGAATGGCGGCCTCGACCAAAGTCTTGCCGAGGCCAAGGCCCTGGGCCTCGGGCGCCACCGCGATCAGGTCGATAAGCGCCCAATCCTCGCCCCGCAGACAGAGATTGAAGGCAATGACCTTGCCGCGGAACTCCGCCAGAAACCCCACATCACCGCGTCCCATCACGTTATTACGAGCCCAGGCGCGCTTGCTTTCGTCAGCGGCCGCGTCGTCGATTTCCGGGTCGACGTGATAACGATCGAAGCTGAAGCCGCGACCGGCGATATCGGCGCAGGCCTCGGCGTCATTGTGGTTCGCTAGACGCACCCCCTCCGGTAAGGCCCCGCCTTCGGACGCCGATAGAGGGCGCTCGAAACTGACCAACCTCTCGATCTCCCGGAACCGGGTCATCGCCATCACATTCGCCCAATCCGGCCGCACGCGGGCCGTCACCAAGACGGCATCCGCCGGCACAGACGATTCCAGCAGCGGTATCTGCCCGACCTCGGTCACTTCGGCTCGATAGACCGGGCCACCCAGAATGCCGCTATCGAATGGCTGCGGTGTCATCGTCACCATGGTCACATGGCCTCTGCAACAGCGGGCCGGGCAAACGCCCGCAGGGTATATTTTCCACTGGGCTCGCGAATCCGTTCAACCGACAGAGTATCGAATCCGGCGGCGCGAATCAGCAAGGCGATCGATGCGGCGGAATAAGCATCGAAATGTTCGACGAAAAACTCCTCGCGCTCCGGTCCGGCATCGGCCAGAGCCGCCTCGCCATCCGGGAGTTCCACATAGACCGCACCCCGCGGCGTCAGGAACGCCTTGGTCCGGGCCAGCATCGCCGCCGGCTCGCGGACATGTTCCAACACTTTGTTGAAGCTCACCAGATCAAAGCGCCCGGGGGCCTCGACGATCATGAAGTCGCCGGTCAGCACCTCGACCCCGGCCAATGATTTAATCATTACCGCCGCCATCGGGTCCGGATCAAGCGCCGTGCAGGCCCAGCCGGTCTCGCGCATTGCCGCCGGGAACACCCCCAGACCGCTGCCAATGTCGAGGCATGAGCGGGCGCCGCTCCAGCCGATGGCATCGCCAAATAAGTTCATCCGGGCGACCCGCTGCCGGTTATCCGAGCGTTCCGGCGGCAAGGCCATGATCTTGGCGAAAGTCGCGCGCATCCGCTCACCATAGGTCGCCTCGGCATAGGCCCCCTGGTACAGCGTCGCCTCAAGATCGAAACCATACAGATTGATCACATGGCCGCACCGGGCGCATTGCCACAGCGTGCGTCGATAGGGCGAGATGCCAAAATCGGTTTCACCTTCCGGCGGCGCGTCATAGCCGGCGACGAAGTGGTGCTCCCCGCCACAAAACCGGCAAGCCTCCGCCTGCTCGCTGCCAGTTTTCTGGGTCATCCCGCTGCCCAGTCCCAATCATCGATCAAGAACCCGGGGATTTTCCAGGTCTCGCCATCGCGCCGCCAGATGGTCTCGTCGCGAAAACTCTCCGCCACCTCCCAGAACCAGCGGGTCGGCTTGCCGACGAAGTCGCAGAACCGGGCGATATCGTCGGTCGGCGCCTGGAAACCGGATTGCCGCAAGGTTTCGATCGCCTCGTCGCGGCTGGTCAGGCCATAGCGGATTTGCACGGAAAGATTATCGAAGCTGCGCAAGATGCCGAATTTGTACCATTTCAGGAAATGGTGCAGAGCGATGAAATGGCAGTCAATATCGGCGAAATGCCAGACCCCGGTTTTCAGGTGCCCGGCGCCGCTCTC
>JAQBUJ010000032.1 GCA_027623845.1 Pseudomonadota bacterium | reverse complement strand
CCAATCGCTTTCCAATTTTCGTCAGCCATCAACATATCGCGTCACCGGCATAAAAGGGATAAGCCACTAAGGTTGAATGCCATACAGACGCCAGGGTGCGACCTGGTTCTACGACGCCAAGACCGCATACGGGCCATGGATATAAAAAATCCGATGGGGGAGCCTGTTTTTGCTGTTTTACCTGGGCGAGTTGTCGAGGTGTCGAGCTCGCGAGGTTCGGGGCATTATCTAAAAATTAATCATGGGAATGGAATGGAAACCAGTTACTCGCATACGAGAGCATCAGTGTCAGTCGGCCGAACGGTTGCTGCAGGAGATACAATTGGGCATTCTGACGGAAGTGGAACCGGCAGTGCGCCGCATTTTCATTTGGTGCTCAGGATGAACGGTAGGCGTGTTGACCCGAATAGTAATCTTTTGAACAGGGCAGAGTAGCATGTCGGGTTTGCGCTTCGCTCTTCTTGCGCTCTTTGCTCTATTCCTTCCCGACGCTGTGCTCGCCGGAGAGAAGTTCGAATCCCCACACGCCTTCGCCGAAGATTTACGTCAAATCATCATTTCGGGCGACCGCACGCGCTTCATCGAAGCGCATATGGATAATGAGAAAATCTCGCATAATGACAAACACAATCGTGCTTTTCTGCGGTACGTGTTCGAACGTGGGGCGGATGGAAAGTCCATCCAGACCTGATGCGCCGTTCAGACCTCAAAATAACGACCTATTTAGTCGGCACCAAAACCATGTACACAGACGGTAAATGCTCGCCTTGGCATCGTTACGTGATCATTTACACAACAATTTCCAACGATATATTAGGTCAATTATTCGAGAAGGAAGATCACGAAACACTGCTGGGTTATTGGAAGGAACGTTTCGTCGAGACGACAATGTTTCGTTGCGGAAACATCTACAAACTTGCAGGTACCGCGTTTTTTTATGCAACGAGCTATCCGTGGGTTGGAGACTATGGATAAGACGGCGCTTTGATACTTGGGCTCCCGACTCACCGCCGGTAGCAGAGGATAGCGGCGACCGCCAACGCGCTCGGGAGCATCGGCGACGGGCATGACCGTCCACTGGACAACCAACGCCTACAACGCCCCGGCCTTGCCGGCCTAGGCGATGCGGTCGCCGATCGGATACAGGACGCGGCGGCGGTGGAAATCGTGGCCGGCAACGCGGCGCTATTTCCCCGCCCGAGCCTGCTGGTCACCTCAGAAAAAGACGTAGGATCGGACCACGACGTTCTTGCGGCAGGGAGCGTCGGCGGGCGCGGTCGGGTCGATGCAGGCAGAGTGGAATGACCAGCGCGAGACTGAGCCGTCGGCGATGGAGTCGT
The DNA here is from genome assembly GCA_027623845.1 of Pseudomonadota bacterium. Classification (GTDB taxonomy): domain Bacteria; phylum Pseudomonadota; class Alphaproteobacteria; order Thalassobaculales; family Thalassobaculaceae; genus JADHLJ01. Next base: position 11,248 of record JAQBUJ010000032.1, on the reverse strand, counting down.
AGCATTTGAGCATCGAGACCTCGGTCGGTTTCTGCTCGGGGAACCAATACCACTCGTGCTCGGGGCGGTGGGTGAAGCGGGTGGTCTCGCCGACCCGGTCGTCATAGATCCGGTAGTTGGTGATGTATGGCTGGTCGGCGAATGACGGCCAGGCGCAGAGCACGAAGGGGTACTGGCGCACCGTCTCCATCGGCTTGGCGAGGTTGATCGACATGAACCGCCGCGACATCTTTGCGTCGGCCTCGGCCCCGGTAAGGCGCTGCTCGCGGCCGAAATTCCGCAAGTTCTTGGTGAGCAATTCGCGGCAGCGCACCCGGCCGCTGTTGTCGTTCAGGTCGTTATGCACGAGGTTGACGTAGTTGGCGTTCACACCCGGGTTTTTGTTGTCCTGGTCTTCCGTGCGGTCGCCTTGGTAGTCCTGGTCAAACACATCGTGGTTGTACACCAGCGCATCCGTTGCGCCGGGGAAGAATTCCAAAAGCAGTTTTTCGATCTCCGGGTAGAACACGCGCTCCACCTCGCCTGCGTCGTAAAAATTCTCGCATTTGGACTCGCAATGGGCCAGCGAGACGCCAAGCGCGTCCATGCATTCCGGGCTATTGGGCGAGAGGCCCGGGTGGTACTGCTCTATCCGCCGGGCGTCGCGGAGCACCTGCGGAAAATACAGGGATCGCCGCTTGTTATCCTGGTCATATTGGCGGAACGCCCGGGCGTCGGCGGCGCGCGCCGGGTCCCGCCAAAGCGCATTGGACGGGACGATGGAATAGGACGGCTGCTCATTGATGGAGTAGCGCAGCGGCAGCGCGACGCCGCCTTCGGGGGCCTCGATATTGTTCGCCCGAATATAGGCCAGACACTCCGCGTATTCCTGGAAACCGACGCCCCACTTGGTCTCTATGGGGCCGGGCGGAGCGTTGTCGAGCATGTCGATAACCGCCTGGCCTTGCCCCTCGGCAATCTGGGTGAACGCCGCTTCCGTCGCCGCAGCGGTTCCCCCATCGCCGTCCCGATCGAACGACATATAGGATAAACCACCGTTCGCGGCGACCGGCGGCGCTTGGCCCTCGGTGAGTTGCAGGGGCGGTACATAGGGCGGCGAAACCGTCTCCGCCATCGCCTCGACATGGTTCTCGTCGACCCTGAGCTGATCCATGGTCTGCTCCCTTATGAAGACAACGCATCGTGGCACACGGGGTTTGTATTTGCCAAGGATTGTCCGTCCCGGTCACCCGGTCCTACGTCGCATCTTTTGCAAACAGAGTTCGCGGCACATCATCGACGTTAAAGCGTGGCTCAGGTTCGGCCATCCGAGAAAAGGCTCCCGGAAGGAGCCGTTTTATCGATCATTTTTTTCCAAGGCGCTCCGAGGCTCGGTATCGCGAGCCTCGGAGTAACCGGGGGCGTTATGCCTCGGCGCTGGGCCGGGCTTTGGTGCGGGCGAACCAGGCGGCGAGATTCTTGTGGTCGGGGTTGAGGGGTTGGCTGATCACGTCGCCGAAATTGACGAAACCGAAGAGCAGCACGTCGGCCAGAGTGAAGCGATCACCGCAGATCCAGGTCTTGCCGGCCATCTGACCGTCCAGCCATTCCAGGCCATCCTGGGCCACCGCCTTCAGGCCAGCGGAGGCTTCGGGGAGGACGCGCATGCGGGGCTCGAACATCGGCAGGCCCTCGCCGAAACGGAAGCCATTGGCCATCGGCTCGCAAATGCTGAGGTCGACGCGGCGGGTCCACATCCGGGTCTCGCCGCGCTCTTCGGCGTTGGTGCCGATCAACGGCGGGTTCGGATGAACGTCCTCTAGATATTCGCAGATCGCCGTGATCTCGGTGATCAAATTGCCCGCATCGGTGATCAGCGCCGGGCTTTGGCCCTTTGGATTGATCTTGAGGAAATCCGCTTCGCGGTTCGTGCCAGCGCGAATGTCGATGGTTTCCGACGGAATATCCATGCCCTTTTCAGCGATGAACATGCGCACGACATGGGGATTGGGGCCGATCGATTGATAGAGCTTCATGGGTGTCTCCAAAGGGTCGAAGGGAATTGGCGACACCCTAACAAAGAGCGCGCGTTCGGCAAGGCTTCAACGCGATTATCAGCCCGCTGCGTTGCGGCTGCGCGGCTTAGCGGCTTATTCTACAGTTCACGATGTCGTGCAGAGAGCCAACCAAGGCCCCTGTCTTGCCCGCCGCCGTTCTGGAGTTGATTGCCATGAGCCTCACCCATTCTCCCGCCCGTTCCGTGGGCGGCATGGTCGCCGCCGCGCATCCGCTGGCCTCCGGCGCCGGCGCCGAGATTTTGCGGGCCGGCGGCAATGCCTTCGACGCGGTCGTGGCGACGGTGGCGACCTTGAACGTGGTCGAGCCCTTCATGTCCGGTCTGGCCGGGCTCGGCGCGGCGACCTGCTGGGTGGCGGCGGAGCAAAGAGTCCGTTGTCTGGATTTCATCCCGCCGCTGCCGGCGGCGTTCGAGGCGGCGCGTCTCGGCGGTGAGGATATTAATACCGGCGCCTCGGCCAGCGGGGTGCCGGGCAACCTCGCCGGTTGGTGCCTGCTGTTACAGACCTATGGCACAAAATCGCTGGCCGAGGTGCTGGCCCCGGCGATCCGTCATGCCCGCGACGGCTTTCCGGTCTCCGGGCTTTACGCCCACAGCGCCGCCACGACCGAGGCGCGGGCCAGCACGCCGGAATGGCGAGCGGTTTATATGCCCGGCGAGGGCGCCTGCGCCGAGGGGTGGGTGGTGAAACAGCCGCGGCTGGCCGAGACCTATGAGGCGATCGCCGCCGAAGGCCCCGGTTATCTTTACGGCGGACCGCTCGGCAAGGCGATGGTCGCGCATCTGCGCGGCCTCGGTGGTCCGATGTCGATGGCCGATCTGGAAGCGGTCGAGCCGGTGTGGGAACAGCCGCTGGCCACCAGCTATCGCGATCTGCTGGTGCATGTGCCGCCGCCGCCGGCCGAAGCTTTCCAAATCCCGATCACCTTGCGGATCCTCGACGGTTTCGATCTTGCCGACCTGGAGCATCTTGGCGCCGATCACCTGGACCGGGTGGTGCGCTCGATCCGGCTGGCCGCCGAGACGCGGATTATCAACAACAACCGCTCGCCGGGCGAGATCGAAGAGTTGTTGAGCGAGGCGAACATCGCCCCGTTGCGCGACCGGGTGCTTGATCCGGCGCCGATCACCGCGCGGACCGAACAGTTTGGCGCTGCGCCGCCGCCCGAGGTCGCCGAGGCGCGCTCGCACACCACCTCGATCTCGGTCGCCGATCGCCATGGCAATATGATCTGCCTGACCCAGAGCCTCGGCTCGCCCTGGGGCTCCACCGTGGTGATCCCCGATACCGGGGTGTGCATGAATAATTTCATGAACTGGGGTGATTTGAATCCGGCCTCGCCGAACCTGTTGATCGGCGGCAAGCGGTTCGCCATGTGCCTGAGCCCGTCGATCTCGCTGCGCAATGGCGCGCCGGTGTTGGCGCTGGGCACGCCCGGCAGCTATGGCATCATGCAGACCCAGGTGCAGGCGATGGTCCATTATCTCGACTATGGCCTGAACCTACGCGAGGCGATTGAGGCGCCGCGGGCCCGGCTGTTCGATGGCCGCAAGGTGGTGCTGGAAGACCGGGTGGCGCCGGAGGTGGTGGCGGAGCTGCGCCGGCGCGGTCACGAGATCGAGCTGCCCGGCCCGTTCACCATGCAATGCGGCGGCATGCAAGGCGTCTCCCGCGATCCAAGCAATGGCGCCCTGGCCGGCGCGGCCGACCCAAGGCGGGATGGCACGGCAGCCGGGGTTTAGAGGCTCAAACCCTCAAATCTGCGGATCGGCGCCGAGATCCAGAACTATGCCCTCGAATTCCGGGGCGATCGCCGGGTACCAGTCGGTCACCTTGGGGTCGTGGCCGGAGATCAGCCGTTCGATCCCGCCGGCCAGCTCGAGGCAGGTCCGGTAGCCGTCGATCATCTCCTTGAGGTCATAAAAGATGGCGAAGGGGCGTTCGCTCTCGACCTCTTCGTAGAGATGCACCGCATCGGAGGCCAGCACGATCCAGCCGCGCCGGGTGTGCACCCGCAGCACCAACTGGCCACGGGCATGGCCGCCGACCAGATGAAACTCGATGCCCGGCGCCACCGGGGTCATTTTCTCGGTATAGAACGATAGGCGGTCCTCATAGACCAGCTCGACCAACCGGGTGGTGTCGCGCTTGTGATAGGCCAGACGGAATGGCGCATAGGTCATGTCCGGGCCGGTGATCGAGGCCATCTCCTCGGCATGCAGGGTGAAATGCGCGTTCGGGTAATCGTCGAGATTGCCGACATGGTCGAAATGCGCATGGGTCAGCAGCACCGTGTCGACGGTTTTTGGATCGACGCCGATCCGCGAGAGCACCTCGGCCGGCTCGATCAGCAAGTCGCGTCCGCCCTCGCCGGACAGATCCGCCTTCATGCCGGTATCGACCACGAACGTCCCGGCGGGGCCCTTGATGACATAGGTGAAGAAATCCAGCCCCCGGATCATCGTCGCCGGATCACCACCGAGAAAGGTCGAGCCCTCGGGCCGCAGATTCTGTTCGCCATAGCGGATGGCGTAAACCTCGTGGATCGGCGGAACGGTCATCGATTGGCTCCTTCAGGCGTGTCGTTGGTCGAGCGCGGCCCCAGGTCCCCAGCGGCTGAACCAGAGGCAACTTGCGCCTGCCCGGGCCACGCGATATGGACTTTGGTCAATCCCATCCTCTAGTTTAGCCATCGGATTCGTATTGTCGACCGACCTGGGGCGCCGCCTTGGCGACGATCGCCGAGGATCACCTGTTTTGCCGAGGATCAGCTGTTTTGACGGAGAACCGCCGCGAATGGCGCGCCGCATCCTTTATCTTCTGATCGAGGAGACCGATCGTGAACTGAAAAGCCGCGCGCTGATCGCCGCGCTTGCGGTTGATCGCGGGTTTGATGTGGTGCTGGCGCCGCAATGGACGGTTTGGCAGAACTGGTCGGATCTGCCGCCGGGACTGATGCTGTTCAAGGGCAATAATTCTGCTCAGGCGGTTCGGATGATCGAGGCCAAGCGTCATGGCCACATGGTCGCCTCGATCGAGGAAGAGGCGCTGGGGATTCGTGATCAGCGACAATTGCTGCGTTGCTATGACGGTCGGGTGGATGCGGCGTGCGATATTTTTCTGGCCAATGGGCAGAGCCAGGCCGAGGCGATCATTGAACGCTTCCCGCGTACGGCGGGCCGGGTTCATGTGACCGGCAATCCTCGAATTGATCTGCTGAAGGAAGAATTCCTCGCCGATGTAAGAGAAGAGGCGGCGGCGCTGCGCCGGAAATATGGTGATTTCGTTCTGTTCAACACCAACTTTTCCACCATCAATCCCAGAGACTATGACGCGCTCGGCTGTTTTGATGATTGCGAGCGGGTTGGTCTGATCGATTCTAAAAACCCACGGGATCTTGACGACTTTTTCACCTGGTGCGCTTGGGAGCAAACCAATTTGACGGCGATTGGCGGCCTGATCGACGACGTCCGGCGGCGGTCGCCCTGGCCGTTGATCATTCGCCCCCATCCGACCGAGGAACTCAGCACCTGGAACGACACCTTGGACGGCCTGGAGGGTGTCAGGGTCATTCGCGAGGGCGACCATCTCGCCTGGACCGCGGCGGCCCGGCTTTTGGTGCATCCGGGCTGCACCACCGGTGTAGAGGCGCTGTTGCTCAATACGCCGTCGATCAGTTTGGTCGTCGACGATAACCCTTGGCATGATCTGTATCTGTCGAACCTGGTTAACCCGGTTGTCGCCAGCACGCGGGAAGCGGCGGCGGCAATCCTGCGGTTCGCCGATGGGCATGACGAGATCTCACCGCGCCGCGCCGACTGCCTGCAGAAGCTCGACGCGCATATCGCGACGCATCCCGACACTCTCGCCACGACCGAGATTGTCGATGTGCTGGCGGGGCTCCGCTGTCCGGATGTCGATGACCTGGATATCGCGCGGTTGGGAAAGCCCCGACCTGTCGCGACCACGGAAGGAAAGATTGATCTTGAGACCTTCACGCCGGGCCATATTGGCGGGTTGATCGCGACGTTTGGCTCGAAACTGGGCCTTCGAGAGCCGGTGAAAGTGACCGAGCCGGCGCCCCAAATCCTTCACTGCGCCGGGCGTGATCCGCATCGGGTGGGCGTGTGATGGCGCCGGATGTTGGAGCCATTGTCGCCAACGCCAATCGTTTTTTGCGGGCCGGACAGTGGCGCGACGCCGAGCGCGAGATCAAACGGGCGTTGTTGGCGTGGCCGGGTTGGCCCGAGGGTACCCGTGAATTCGGGGGTCTGGCGTCTCGGTTCGGCGCCTTGGACCGGGCTGAGAAGTGGTTGGGGCGGGCGATCCCCCTGGCGCCGGGCGATCCGCGAACCTGGTTGCTTTCGTGCCGGGCCCGGTATGGCGTGAGGGACGTTGACGGTACCGGGGCAGCCGCGATGAAGGCGGTGATCCTGGAGCCCGGCTATCGTGCCGCACGATCTTTCGTCGCGGCGGTGGCGGCGCATCGCGGTGATTTCCAGAAGGCTGAGCTGACCCTGACCCGGTCGCGCCGCATCGGGCCCTTGGACCCGCCGGATCTTCAAATTCGTTTGCAATCTCGGCTGTCTTTGGGCCTGTCCTCGCGGGCTCGGATGACCGCGCGGTGCATTCTGCTTGACGCGCCAGCGAACCCCGCGGCGATCTCGGCGATGGGGCGGTTGTTGCACATGCGACGCGATTCCGACGCGGCTCGCCGATATTTCGTCAGGCTGGGCATCCTACAGGGGGGCGACGGGCCGACACTGACCGCGTTGTCGCGGGTCAATCTGGCCTGCCGTCGCTTCGCTGATGCCGAGCGTTTCGCCCAAGGCGCGCTGATCCTGGGGGTCAATGATGGCGAGGCCTTCCTTGATCTGGCGCGTTCGCTCTGGCAGCGCGACGATCGCCCCGGCGCCGAACGGATGATGGCGCGTGCGATAATCGTCGACGAGGCGATGCGGTTGCGGGCGCGGGTGCTGCGACTGACCGTGACCCGAAGCAGTTTCGCCACCGCGTTTCACCGGCGCGTTTCACCGACGCGTTTCACCGACGTTAGGCGCCGCTCAAAGAAATAACGTCAGCACGCCGGTATAGGCATAAATCCGGTCGCGGCTGATTTCTCCATTGGCGAAGAACCCGGCCATCGGAAACTCTCCCAGGGTGTCGCGGATGATGTCGGTTTCGCGGTCCGGCGCGGCGAACTGGTTCGGGCCGCGGGCGGCGCAGGAGACGTACAGGCCGCCGCGGATTGGTCGGTCGCCGACCCGGCGTTTCAAATCGCCGGTCATGCGCCGCATATCCTCGATCGCGCTATCCCGGTCGCGCGGGCAGAACAGCACCGGATCGCCCTCCGGCACCGTCTCGGCGATGGCGACGACCTTATTTTGCGGGTCGATGCCGACCAGATTGCGGACCGTGTAATCCGCCGTGTCCGAGCCGGCTACCGGCAGGGCGGCGAAGATGATGCCGCCGATCCGCTGCAGGTCACTGGAGAGTTCCGGGCCAATTTCCTCACGTCAAGCGCCGGGCGGCCATCCAGTTCGAGCAGAACGTTGTCCTGCGCCCGGGTGACCGTATGCGCCTTGCCGAGCGGGGTGCAGCCCTGGCTCAGAGCGGTCGCCACCTCGATGGCCAGCGGCGAAAGCGCGGCGCCGCTGATGCAATGGTTGCCAGTACCGTGGGCGCTGCCAGTACTGTGGGCGCCGTCACTGCTGTGGCCGTCGCCGGATTGATGCGGGGCGTCGCTGGAGGTAGCGGTCAGCCCGCCGATCAAAAAGCCGCCGGTGGCGTCGGCGAGGCCCTCAACCGCCATCATCGCGTCGGGATCGCGGGGATCGACATGGGTGATCACCAGCGGCATCGTCGCCTCGGTGATCCAGTCGGCGTGGTTGGCCACCAGCTTGGCGCCGGCGCTGCTGTCACCGCAGAACAGGCGATAGCCGTCGGTCGGCAGGTCCAGCACCAGGGCGGCGGCGCCGGTTTCGCCAAAATGTTCGGCGCCTGAGGTGATGACGCCATAGCCGGCGGCGGCGACCCAATCGGCAACGCCGGTCCGCTGCCGCAGCACCGACAGCATGCCGGCGATATGCGGCGACAAGCGCTCGGCTACATAAAGCACGCCAAGCGGGCCTTCGGCGCCGGCGAGCTGATCCGCCAGGGCATTGGCGTTGGCGGGCCATTCTTCGTCGAAACTGCTGGCCGAAGAGAATTGCCGGAGCGCATCGTTCATGTCTTTGGTCTCGCCGTCCCGATGATTGATAAAGCGATTTTGGCAGTCCCCGGGGCCGGCGACAAGACGGGCCGGCACGGGTCGGCGGATTTACCCGAGGACCACGAGCACCCCATCGATGACGAACTGCACGCCGAGGGCGGCGGTGATGATGCCGAACACCCGGGTGATGACGTTGACGCCGGTAACGCCGAGCAGCTTCATCAGGCTGCCGGCGGCCAGCAGACACAGCAGGCTGAGCAGCAGCACCACCGCCATGGTCGCCAGGATCGCGCCCTGCATCGCCGGATCATCGGCGGCCTTGCCCATCAGCAGGACGATCGAGGTCATCGCGCCGGGCCCGGCGATCAGCGGGATCGCCAGCGGGAAAACCGAGATATCGGCGCGTTTGGCGCCTTCGGCGGCCTCGCCCTCGGTGGTGGTGCGCAAGCCGCTGTCCCGGGCCATCAACATGTCGATCGAAAGCAGCACCAGCAAGATGCCGCCGGCGATGCGGAACGCCGGCATGCCGATCCCCAGGGCCTGCAGCAGCATCTCGCCGAACAAGCCGAAGACGAATAGGATCGCCGCCCCGATGCCGACTCCCTTCAGCGCCAATCGGCGGCGATGCGCCACCGTCTCGCTCGGGGTCAGCGACATGAACAGCGGCGCCACCCCGATCGGGTCGATCACCACGAACAGGGTGACAAAGGTCGAGATTAGCGCCTCGACGATCATCTCAGACGACTTCGTTGGCGAGCAGGTCGCCGCGATAGTCGGCGATCGGTTGCGGCGGGTGGTTGAACTTGCGGATCTTCGATTGACAAAGGCCCATGGCGACCAGCGTCTCGGCGGTGCGGACCCCGGCGACCACCGGATCGATCACCGGCACGCCAGAGGCCTCGGTCAGCTCACGGTCATAATCACAGAGCCCGGCGCAGGCGAGAATCACCACCTCGGCCCGATCCTCGGCGACCAGGGCTTTTACCTGAACCGTCAGATCGCGCAGCGTCCGCTCGCGGTCGGTGGCGGCTTCCTCGACATTGATGTTGATCGCCCGGACCGAGGCCAATTTCGCCTCGAAGCCATACAGCCGGACGATATCCTCCTGATAGGGGATGAACTGCTCGATCATCGTCAGGGTGCTGAACCGATGCCCGAGCAGGCAGGCCAGCGCCATGCTGGCCTCCGATATCGAGACCGCCGGGATATCCAACATCTCTTTCAGGGCGCTGATGCCGACATTGCCGAACCCGGCCAGCACCACCGCGTCGAACGCCTCGCTCTCGACCCGGCGGCGCACCGCCTCAATCATGTGCGGCGCGCTCATATAGTCGCCATAGGCGCTGTCGATGTTTCGTGTGCCACCGGGTGAGCGCATGCCAACAAGCTCAGTCCCGGCCGAGGCGGCGCGGTTGGCCGAGCGCATGATCACCTCCAGCACGATGTCCGAGGTGTTCGGATTGACCACAAGGATCTTCACGTCAGCATCTCCAAGGCGGTGGGGTGGGTTTCTAGGCGTTTCGTCCCGGGGTTCAGGGGACGAGGCGATCAGGCGGCTGCCTTTTGCCGACAATAGCAGGAGGCGTGCACCTGAACTTCGGCCCGGGCCAGCGCCTGGTCCAATTGTTGTTTGATATGCATCACCTCGACGGTCTCGCCGCGCCGGGTCAGGCACTCATGCAGACCGTGCAGGCTCCACAGGTTGCCGGGGTGCTGGCAGGCCCGGCTCAAGGTCTTGTCGAGACCGAGATCGGCCCGATAGACCGCCTCGGCCTCCTCATATTGATTTTGCTCCATCAGCAGCGCACCGAGGGCATGGCGGGCCGGTTGCATCCAGCCCCAGGGCTCGTCATAGGGCAGGGTGTCGTCCAACTCGACCGATTTGCGCAGATGGTCAAAGGCGACCTCGTGGTTGCCGCGGCGGTATTCCAGCTCGCCGTTCAGCATCTCCTCGGCGATGACCAGCAGGTCAAGGACGATGTTGTTATGCACCCGCCGGGTGTCCGGCACCCGCGCCTTGGCGGCGAGGAAGGCTTGCTTCTCGCGCTCGGCCTCGGCGACATTACCCAGGGCGGAATGGGCGACGGTCTTGGCGTAGAGCATCATCGCGGTGGTCGAGCAATACAGCGTCTGATCGACCGGCAACGCCTGGTCGATGATTTCCTGCCATTTGCCGAACCGCACCAGCACATGCTGCTTCATCGGCAGATAACCTTCGATGAAGTCGGCCATCGGCGGCGAGGGCACCCGCAGCAATGCCTCCGGCGTGGTGTCGATCAGCTCCTGCGCCGCTTCGATCGCCGGGGTGTATTGGCCAAGGAACATGGCGCCATAGATGACGAAGTGATGGTTGTGGGTGCGATACATCGCGTAGACGTTCAGCGCGCCATTGCGCTCCAGATACTTGCGGTCGGCGACGATGGCTTTTTGATTATAGACGACGACGTCGCGATAATTACCGCAGAGCACGTCGATATGGGTCGGCATATGGGTAAGATGGCCGCCATCCGGCATCATGTCGCGCAGCCGATCACCGGCCCTGAGCGCCAGCTCGGGAAACGGCGACATCTCCATCAGATGCACATACAGATGCAGCAACCCCGGATGATCCCAACTTGCCGGCCGGTCACGGAACGCGGTCTCCAGCACCTCGCGCGCCTCGGCGGTCCCGGCGCCCTTGGCGATCTGGTCGGTGGGCAGGTCCCACATCTTCCAGGGCGTCTCGTTCATGATCGCCTCGACGAAGACCGCTCGGGCTTCCAGGTCGTCCGGATGGGCTTTGAGGACCTGGCGCATGGCGTTGGTGTAGTCAACGTTCCAGGGGTGTAGATCCTCGATCGTCTCGCGCTGTGGGTAGCGCGCGGTAAGCGCCTCGATCAGGGCTTTTTCGATTGGCGTGACGTCGGCGCAGCAGGCCAGGGCGCGTTGTGTCGCTTCATAGGCCAACGCCAGGGCTTTTGACCGCCCGCCCGGATCAAGC
>JAQBUJ010000031.1 GCA_027623845.1 Pseudomonadota bacterium | reverse complement strand
GAGCGAATTAGCTGGCAAGTCCGCCATCGTCACCGGCGCCAGCCGAGGCATCGGCGCTGCCGCCGCCAAGGAACTCGCGGCGCAGGGCGTCTCTGTCGTGCTCGCGGCCCGCAGTCTGGGCGAGTGCGAGCAAGTCGCGACCGACATCCGCGCGACCGGCGGCAAGGCCGTGGCCGTGGCCTGCGATGTCGCCCGTTATGCCGACGTAACCGCCGCCGTTGAGCTCTGCCGCGAGACTTTCGGCAGCCTCGATATCCTGGTCAACAACGCCGGCCTAATCGATCCGATCTCCAAGCTCGCCGATTCCGACCCCGAGGAATGGGTTCGGGTGGCCGACGTCAACTACAAGGGCGTTTATTTCGGCCTGCGCGCGGCGATCCCGGTGATGCTGCAACAGGGCGGCGGGGCGATCGTCAATATCAGCTCCGGCGCTGCAACCGGCGCGCTTGAGGGCTGGAGCCACTATTGCTCCAGTAAAGCGGCGGTGCTGATGCTGACCCGGATGACCCATCTGGAATACGCCAACCAGGGCATTCGCATCGTTGGCCTGGCGCCCGGCACGGTGATGACCCATATGCAGGTGGCGATCAAAGCCTCCGGCCTCAACCCGATCAGCCAAATGGATCCATCGGCCCACGCGACGACGGACCGCCCGGCCAAGGCTATTGCCTGGCTCTGCACCGAGGATGCCCGTGAATTCGACGGCGGCGATGTCTCACTTCGCGATGAGGCAATCCGCCAGCGTGTCGGGTTGAATTAGCAGCACGGCGGCCTCTATGCCGCCGCCACCGGCCCCTCGCCAACGATCGTCGTCCTGTGCATGACCCGACGCTCCATCGGGTCATGCGGCGTGACGATGTGCATGGTGCAGCGGTTATCCCACATCAAGACGTCATCGGTTTCCCATTTGTGCCGGTAGACGAAGCGGTCCTGGCCGGCGAATTCGGCAAGCTCCTGGATGAAGGCGGTGGCCTCGGCCTCTTCGATACCCTCGATGCAGTCGTTGTAGATCGGGCTGATATAGAGTGATTTTCGGCCACTCACCGGGTGGGAGCGCACCATCGGCTGCCAGATCGCCGGCACTCTGGCGCGTTCCTCCGCCGTCTGCTTCGGCGCACCGGAGATCCGGCTAAGCTTATCGAAATCATGCAACGCCTTGCGGCCGTCGACCTTGGCCTTCCATTCCGGCGGCAACGCCTCATAGACCGCGTGCATATTGGTGAAGCAGGTCAGCCCGCCGGTGCGGCTTACCTCGACTCCGTGCAATATCGAGCCCATGGCCGGGATCGGCCGATAGCTTGAATCGGTGTGCCATTTCTTGGCGCTGGAAAGCTGCTGCTGGATCGGGTTCGACGGCGGCACCAGATTGCCGTCCTCGTCGGTATTGGAAACTCGGAAAATTTCCTTCAGGAACTTCGATTTAATGATGTCCATGTGAAAGATTTCCGGCTCGCCGAAATGCCGGGTGACCGCGACATGCTGCTCGTCGGTGATCGCCTGGCCCGGGAAGACCAGGACATGATGCGCCATCCAGGCGGCGTGAATTTCGACCGCCACGTCCGGCGAAAGCGGTTTGGAAAAGTCGACATTGCTGACCTCGGCGCCGATCGCCGGGTGCAGTTTGCGGATGGCCAGGCCGGAGCCGGCCCCCTCGGTTGCGAGCGCCATGATGCGTCCTCCCAGTTATTCCGGATGTTCGGCGAATTCAAAGCCCATGGCCCGGGCGTGATAGAAAATGCCACCGTCCTGGATGATCAGGAATTTTGCCTGCTCAGGACCTTCGTTATGGTGCGAGTGGATCGATACCGCCGGCGTGATGGTGGTCGCCCAAGGCGCCCAGTCCTTGCGGACACCATCGATCATCGAGAAACACCCCTCGCCCTTGATGACCAGGGAAACCGCAACCGAGTTGTGACGGTGCGGTCGCTGGGTCTCGCCCGGCGGCAAGGTGTTCATCGCCACCGTCAGCGTCGGCAGCACATTGCGGCTGGCCTCCTGCTTTTCCGAAGACAAGACCAGAGCCGAGCCGGGGATGTCGTCGCCCCGGCCAATTTCATAGATCAGCGCGATCTGCCGGTCGAGTTCATCAGCGGTGTAGTGCACGGTATTGGTCGGCGATTGTCCCGGCGCCGGGGCTTGAAGGTTTTCGAACGCTAATTGCGGTTCGTTGGTAACAACCCAAAGCACCGCGTCCTGATCCCCAGCGGTATGGGTCTGGCTCTCATCGCCCGGGGTGACAAAGATATCGCCCGGTCCCCAGGACACCGTTTCGCGGCCCGATACCGTCGTGCCGCCGCCCTGTATCACATAGTACACAGCGCCGCTGGCGACGAAGTCGGTGTCCAGCGTCTCACCCGAGCGGATCCGCGCATAATAGGCCAGCACCAGGGGCGAGGTCGCCGGAAAGGCGCAGGCCATTTCACCGGAGACATCACAGGCGATCAGCCCGGTCGGCGTCGCCGGGTCCAGCGCCTGCACAGGCTCTGCGGCGAAAACCGCGTTCGGTACCGCCGGCAATTTCACATTGAACGCATTGCCGGTGTTGAAATAACGCGCCCGTCCCTCCGCCTTGCTGGCTGGATTGGCGGCGGTCTGTGGCGGCAGGTCGGCGATCGATCGCGGGCGGGCGCTATCAGGCATACAAGCCTCCAGGGTACGGAATCAATTTCCCCGAGTTTACCGGGTGTTCGGCATTTTAGCACCAGCGATGGCGATCACGGGTGTGGTTGGTGCCCCCCTACTCCCATGCCATAGTCCGCGCGATGAGCGACCAGACAACCATGACGCCAGGGCGCCGCCGCGCCGTCCTCGTGACCTTGACGGCCACGGTGGGCATTTTCGTGCTGACCTCGACCCTGGCGAATGTCGCGCTACCGCAGATCCAGGGCGCCTTTGCCGCCACCCAGGATCAGATCACCTGGATCGTCACCGCGAACCTGCTGGCGATGGCGGTCGCAACGCCGATGAGCGGCTGGCTCGACGGGCGATTTGGGCGCCGGCGGGTGATGCTTTGTTCCTCCGGCGGCTTCATCGCCGCCTCAATCCTGTGCGGTCTCGCGACATCGCTGGAAGAGCTGGTCTTGCTCCGAGCGGCCCAGGGGTTTTCCGGCGCGCCGCTGCTGCCGCTCAGTCAAGCGATCATCATTAACATCTATCCACGCGCGCAACATGGCCGGGTTCTGGTCTTGTGGAGCATGGGCGTGACCATCGCCAACATCATCGCCCCCCTGGTCGGCGGCTATATGTCGGAAGACTATAGCTGGCGCTGGGTCTTTTTAATGATCGTACCACCGGCGATCCTCTGTTTCCTGGCGCTCTGGCACTTTCTCGAGAAATCCGAGGCACAGCCGACCGCCGGACGGCTCGACTGGTTCGGGTTTATCTTCCTGGCGCTGTCGGTCTCGGCGTTGCAGATCATGCTTGATAGAGGGCAACGACAGGATTGGTTCGACTCGCCGGAGATCATCGCCGAGGCGATTGTCGCGGTTGGTGCATTTTATCTGTTCCTCGTGCATGTCACCACCACCGACAAACCGTTCCTACAGCTTCGATTGCTGCTCGATCGCAACTATGCCGTCGGAATCATCATCGGCTTCACCTTCGGAATGCTCTATTTCACCACGATCGTGCTGCAACCGACCATGCTGCAGACCCTGCAAGGCTATCCGGACTCGCTGATCGGCATCATTCAGTCGACACGCGGGGTCGGACTGCTGACCGGGTCATTCGTTCTGCTCACCCTGCTGAAGAATATCGACCCGCGAACCGTACTGTTCCTCGGGTTTTTGATCCAGGGCGTGGCCGGTTTGGCGATGTCCCAATTCGACGTCAACATGACTCTTTTCGCGGTGACCTGGACGACTTTCCTTCAGGGCTTCGGCGTCGGCATGATGTGGTCGCCAATCTTCCTGGTCACTTTCGCGACCTTGGCGCCGCAGCATGTGCCCGAGGCCGCCTCGGTGTTTCATCTGCTGCGCAATATCGGCTCCAGCGTCCACATCGCGCTGACCGCCACCTTGGTGGTGCGCACCAGTCGCGCCACCTATTCGGAGATGATCCAGGCCCTCAATCCATTCAATGAGACGCTCGCCTTCGAGTCGGTTATGGGCCAGTGGTCAATGGCCAGCGAGAGCGGCCTTGCGGCGCTGGCCGGCGAGGTCGGCCGGCAAGCGGCGCTTGTTGGCTATGTGAACGGCTATTTCGCCTATGCCCTGGCGGCGATCCTGGTGATGCCGCTGGCCTTCTTCGCCAAGCGCCCACAAATGGTATGACCCCGGCCAACTTAGCGGTGACGTCATAGCCCATAAGCGTTTACCGAATGGCCGTCTGTCAGCACGGGTGAGATGGAAGCCCAGGCGCCGGCCATGCCGCACCGCTCTTCGGTTGCAAGTCCGGCTTGCAGGATTGATCATCGCCGCGACCAATATCGTCGAATACCGGGAGGGTGTGATGAAGGGTGTGGTTTTCGTTGGCGACCGTAAGCTGGAAATTCGGGACTTTGCGGACCCGACTCCCGGCCCCCGCGACGTGATCCTGGAGATCAAGGCCTCGGGCATGTGTGGCAGCGATCTGCACCGCTACCGCGAGACCTTCAATCCGGGCAACGCGACCTCCGGCTTCAAGATGGCCGACGAGCCAATGATCGCCGGACACGAGCCCTGCGGCATCGTCGCGGCGCTCGGCTCCGCCGTGACCGAAGCCGAGGCCCGGATCGGCCAGCGGGTGATGGACCACCATTACGAGGGCTGTGGCACCTGCAAGCATTGCAAGGGCGGTTGGCAGCAGATGTGTCTGGATGGCACCACGGTCTTCGGCTCCAGCGGCCATGGCGCGCACGCAAAATACATGCGGGTGCCGGTTTCGACCCTGGTTCCGCTGCCTGACAAACTCTCCTTCACCACTGGCGCAGCGATTTCCTGTGGCACCGGCACCGCCTATGGCGCGCTCCGGCGGGTGCAGCTTCAGGGCGGCGAGACCATTGCGATTTTTGGCCAGGGACCGGTCGGACTATCGGCCACTCAACTCGCCACCGCCATGGGCGCGCGGGTGATCGCCCTGGATATCTCCGAGGAACGCCTGGAGATGGCCCGCAATTTCGGCGCCGCCGAGACGATCAACGCCGGCTCCAACGACCCGGTCACCGCAATCCGCGACCTCACCCATGGTGAAGGCGCCCACAAGACCCTGGAAGCCTCCTCCGCCCCCTCGGCCCGCCAAGCGGCGGTGCAGGCGGGCCGCTCCTGGGGCACCGCCTGCTATGTCGGAGAGCGCGGTAACGTGATGATCGACGTCAGCCCCGATATGCTGCGCCGTCAGGTCACCCTGGTCGGCTCCTGGACCTTCTCAACCCAAGGCCAGTCCGACTGCGCCGAGTTCATTGCCGATAACGATATCGACGTTGAGGCGCTGTTCACCGACCGCTGGACGCTTGATCAAGCCGAGGAGGCATATAAGAAATTCGACACGCAGACGACGGGCAAAGGGGTGATCGTACCGGGGTAAGGAGGCGTCCAATACCGGTCGAGCGCCGCCGGTTTCTATCCCCGCAACAACCCCACCAAGGCGCCCATCTCGGTGAACACATCGGCGCAGCCGACGTCGCGTAGCTTGCCGACGTCGGAATCGGCGCCATAGCCGAATACTGTCATCCCCGCCGCCACCCCGGCGGTGGCGCCGCGTGGGCTGTCTTCGACAACCACACAGCGGGCCGGATCGACGCCCATTTTTTCCGCACAATGGAGATAAAGGTCCGGGGCCGGCTTGGCGACGCCGACATGGTCAGCCGAGAAAATCCGCCCCTCGAAGCGCGGGTACAATCCGGTCACCCCAAGCGACACCTCCATCTTATTGGGAGGCCCGTTGGAGCCGACGCATTTTGGCACGGCGGCGGCATCAATCGCGTCCAGAACCCCATCAATGCCCGGGATCTTCTCCAGACTGCGGTGAAACTCGGCGAATTGCTTCTCGTAGATGCGCTCGACCCAATCGTCAGGCAACTTGCGACCGAGTTTCTCCTCGGCGCCGATTTTTATCAGGGTCAGCTTGCCGCCAAGAAACTCATAGATCGCCCCGTCGGCCGACATTGGCAGTCCCGCCTCGGTCAAGGCTTCGGCGATAAGCCGGTTACCGATCGGCTCGCTGTTCACCAGCACGCCGTCGCAGTCAAATATGATGAGATCCCAGTCCATGCGTTTCTATACCCCGAACCACGCAATTCGTCACTATGCCTATTATTTAAGCAATACAATTATCCTGCTTGCGAATTGAGCAAATCCCGTTATGGTCCCGTCTATTACTAATTTTTTGCATGGGGGACAACATGCGCATCACCCAATTGGCCCAGTGGGTCGCCGCGATACCCGCACTCCTGGTCGCCTTAACGATCAGTGACCAAGCGATGGCCGCCAGTGAGCTTAACAGCGGTGATACCGCCTGGATTTTGACGGCGACGGCCCTGGTCCTGTTCATGACCTTGCCCGGCCTGGCGCTGTTCTATGGCGGCCTGGTGCGGGCCAGAAACGTGCTGTCGGTCCTGATGCATTGTTTCGCGGTCGCCTGCCTGGCTTCGGTCGCCTGGTTGCTGGTCGTCTACAGCCTCGCCTTCGGCGATGGCGGCGCTTACCAGCCCTATATCGGCGGCCTCGGCAAAGCGTTCCTGTCCGGCGTCGGCCCCGACTCGATGTTCGGAACCATCCCTGAATCCGTTTTCTTCATGTTCCAGATGACTTTCGCGATTATCACCCCGGCGCTGATCGTCGGCGCCTTTCCCGAGCGGATCAGGTTCTCCGGCGTGCTGTTGTTTTCTCTGCTCTGGTTGGTTCTGGTCTATGCGCCGGCGGCCCATTGGGTCTGGGGCGGCGGCTGGCTTGCCGAGATGGGGGTGATGGACTTTGCCGGCGGCATCGTCGTTCACACCACCGCCGGGATTTCCGCCCTGGTGCTGGTTTTGGTGCTTGGCCCCAGGCGCGGTTTCCCAAAGGAAATCCGCCCTCCCCATAACCCCGGCATGACCGTGGCTGGCGCCTGCATGCTTTGGGTGGGTTGGTTCGGCTTCAACGCCGGCAGCGCGCTTGCCGCCGATGGATCCGCCGGTATGGCCATGCTTGTCACCCATATCTCGGCTGCGGTCGCATCCCTGGCCTGGGCGGCGATTGAATGGGCCAAGTTCGGTAAGCCGAGCGTCATCGGGATCGTCACCGGGGCCATTGCCGGCCTTGCCTCGATCACCCCGGCATCGGGCTTCGTTGGCCCCTTGGGCGCGGTGGTGATCGGCCTCTCGGCCGGCGTGATCTGCCAATGGTTCACCAGCTGGATCAAGCTGCGGCTGAAGATCGACGACTCGCTTGATGTCTTTGCGGTGCATGGGGTCGGCGGCATTCTCGGGACCCTTTTGGCGGCGTTCTTTGCAGCCAAAAGTCTGGGGGGGCTTGGTCTACCCGAGGGGGTTACGATGAGCGATCAGTTCGTCGTCCAGCTGATCGGCGTGGCATCCGTCGCCATTTTCTCTGGCGTCGTGACCTGGATCATCGCCAAGGTCGTCGCCATCACCGTTGGCCTCAGGGTCAGTGAGGAAGAGGAAATCGACGGGCTCGACATCAGCGGCCATGGTGAACGAGGATACGATCTGACCTAAGGTCGTTCGGGACCGGTGTCGCCCTGTAAAAGCTTCACCGGTCCCGCTTCCATCGCCGACAGCGACGACGCGGACCGCATGTGGTCCAGAAGGAGGATGCGATGAAGATGATCGTTGCAATCTTGCAGCCCCACCGCCTTGAGACGGTACGCGAAGCCCTGGCGAGCGTTGGCGTCCACGGCATGACCGCCAGCGAGGCCCAAGGCTATGGCCGCCAGGGCGGACACAAGGAGATTTATCGCGGCGCCGAGTACGAAATCCATTTCGTCCCCAAGGTAAAGATCGAGGTCGCGGTCAGCGACAATGACGAGGACCGCGCCGTCGAAGCCATTCAGACGGCCGCTCAGACCGGGCGAATCGGCGACGGCAAGATCTTCGTGATGGATTTGTCCCGCGCCGTCCGCATCCGCACCGGCGAGGTCGGCGAAGAGGCTCTGTGAGCCGGCGCGCCTTGGCGATCAGGCGGAGCCGCTGGTGATGCAGCTGTTCCGGTTACCGGCGCCAAAGAGCTTTCGAAGGATCTCGGCAAAGTGCTGAAAATTGCCCTGGCTGCGCCCCCGCCGTCGGTTCGGTCGCGCTTGGCCTGCCTTGGGTGGAGAAATTCATCGCCGAGGCGGCCGCCGAGGACGCCGACATCGTCTGTTTTCCGGAAACCTATCTTCCCGGACTACGGGGACAGGATTTCCCGGTCGAGGATCCCCATCCCGGGGAACTTCTCGAGGCGCGCGATGCGGTGAGCCGCTGGGCGGCGGCGCATGCCATTCAGGTTATTATTCCGATGGAGTGGCCCAGCGCCACGGGTCTGCTCAACCTCGCCTTCGTGATCTCCAACACCGGCGACATTTTAGGCTGTCAGACGAAAAACCAAATCGCGCCGGAAGAGGACCCGTTCTACGTCCCCGGACAAACCCGCTCACTCTTTGAGATTAAGGGCGTCCCGTTCGGGATCGTGATTTGTCATGAGGGCTGGCGCTATCCGGAGACCGTCAGATGGGCCGCGTTTGGCGGCGCGCGGATCGTCTTCCATCCGACGCTTACCGGCGGCGTAACGCGGGGCCATGCGGCCCAGAGATGGGGCGCGCCGGACTCCCCGTATTACGAGAAGGCGATGGTCTGCCGCAGCCTAGAAAACTCGATATTTCTGGCCAGCGTCAATTGCGCGCTGCCCTATCAAGAAGCGGCCACGGCGGTTATCACGCCGGACGGAGAGTGTCTGGCCAATCTTGCCTATGGTGAACCCGGTGTGCTTATCGCCGAGATTGATCCGAACACCGCCGACCGCCTTTATGCGTCGAGATTCGCCCCAAACGCTTTTTGACAGACCTGCCCGACCAATTCCAATCAGCGCGAACCGCAGGTAAAATCCCCGGTACATTGAGGGACTGAAAGCGCGCTGACCTTGCAATTACCGGCTTAGGGCGCGTAGTGAATGAGCAGATTGCGAGGGAAACATCACCATGTCGGTAGCAGCGATAGAGACGGTCGAACAATTGCTCCTCAGAGAGGACCGCGACGAAACCGCCTGGCTGACGATGAATCGCCCGAGCGCCTACAACGCCCTGTCGAGCGAACTCATCGCCGCACTGCAAGACACGCTGGATGACATTGCCGAAGACCCATCGATCAAAGTCGTGGTTATCAGAGGCGCCGGCAAGGGGTTCTGCGCCGGTCACGACATGAAGCAGATGCAAGCCCATCGCAGCGAAGCCTATTTCAAATCCGTGTTCGCCAGCTGCTCGCGCATGATGTTGAGTATTAACAAACTGCCGCAACCGGTGATCGCCTGCGTCCACGGCATCGCCACGGCGGCGGGTCTGCAACTCGTCGCCACCTGCGATCTCGCCATCGCCGAGGAAAACACCCGCTTCTCAACCCCCGGCGTGAATATCGGGCTGTTCTGCTCAACCCCGATGGTGGCGATTTCCCGCAAGGTACAGCGCAAGAAAATGATGGAAATGCTGCTGACCGGAGAAATGCTCGACGCCGCCACCGCCTTGGAGCAGGGCCTGATCAACCGGGCGACGCCGGCGGATCAACTTGAGGCCGCCGTCGCCGAGATGGCCGCCAAGATCGTCTCAAAATCGCCCCTGGTGGTGAAAATGGGCAAGGAAGCCTTCTACCGCCAATTGGAAATGCCGCTCGCCGACGCCTATGCCTATACCAGCGAGGTTATGACCCGAAACATGCTGGCCCAGGACGCGACGGAAGGAATAACCGCCTTCATGGAGAAGCGCGCGCCGGTGTGGAAGGGAAAATAATAATGGCCGAGAACGATGCGGTTACCGAGATCGACCACGACGCCTATTCCGACGATTATATCAAATCGATCCTCGCTGAGATTCACACCATCGCCATGGTCGGCGCCAGTCCGAATTGGAGCCGACCATCGAATTTCGCGATGAAATACCTGCAGGCCAAGGGCTACAAGGTTTACCCGGTCAATCCGGGTGTCGCCGGCACGGAAATCCTCGGTGAGCGGGTCTATGCCAGCCTCGATGAGCTGCCGGAGACCGTCGACATGGTCGATATTTTCCGCAATTCAGAGGCCGCCGGCCCGATCACCGACGCGGCGGTCGAGCATGGCGCCAAGATCGTCTGGCTGCAACTCGGCGTGCGCCATGATGCGGCGGCCAGTCGGGCCGAGGCGCGCGGCGTGCGGGTGGTGATGGACCGCTGCCCAAAGATTGAGTTTTCCCGGCTGTTCGGCGAGTTGTCCTGGCACGGCTTCAACTCCAACGTCATCTCCTCCAAGCGCCGCGCCGTGGGCAAGGCCAGCGCGCCCTCCAGTATCGCCAAGGCCGGGATCGCCAAGGCTGGGAAGGCCAAGGCTGGGAAGGCCAAGGCTGGGAAGGCCAAGGCTGGGAGAACGGCGCGATCGCCGGGCTTCGAGACCCGGGCAATTCACGCCGGCGCCGCGCCGGACCCAACGACCGGCGCGCGCTCGACGCCGATCTTCCAGACCACGGCCTTTGTTTTCGACGATGTCGACCATGCCGCATCGCTGTTTAATCTGCAGACTTTTGGCAACATCTATGCCCGGCTCTCCAATCCGACCACCTCGGTGCTGGAGGAGCGGATCGCCAGCTTGGAAGGCGGGCGCGGCACCACCTGCACCGCCTCGGGGCATTCAGCGCAGTTGGTTGCTTTGTTGCCATTGATGGAACCGGGAGACCGGATCATCGCCTCGACCAAACTCTATGGCGGTTCAATCACCCAGTTCGGCAAAACCTTCAAGAAATTCGACTGGCATTGCAGCTTTGTCGACATGGACGACCTGGACGCACTGCGCCAAGCCGCTGCCGAGCCCCGAGTGAAGGCGATCTACGCTGAATCCCTGGCCAATCCCGGCGGCGTTATCACCGATATCGAGGCGCTTAAAAGCGTGGCCAGCGAGATCGGCGTGCCGCTGATCATCGACAACACCATGGCCACCCCATATCTCTGCCAACCGTTCAAGCACGGCGCCGATATCATTATCCACTCAACCACAAAATTCTTCTCCGGCCACGGCAATGCGATGGGTGGCGCGATCGTTGATTCCGGGACGTTCGACTGGTTCCAGAACGATAAATTCCCGGCTCTGTCACAGCCCGAGCCGGCCTATCACGGCCTGACCTTCTTCGAGACTTTCGGCGATCTCGCCTATACCACCTATGGCCATGCGGTCGGCCTGCGCGATCTCGGCCCGACCATGGCGCCGATGAACGCTTACCTCACGATCATGGGTAGCGAGACCTTGGGCCTGCGGATGCAACGCCATGTGGAGAACGCCCAACGGGTGGCGGAATATCTTGACGCCCATCCGGCGGTGACCTGGGTTTCCTATGCCGGATTGCCCAGCTCGCCCTATCACGCGCTGGCTAAGAAATATTTACCCAAGGGGGCCGGTTCGGTCTTCACCTTCGGGGTCAAGGGCGGTTTCCAGGCCGGCGTGGCATGCGTCGAGACCTGTGAGTTGTTCAGCCATCTGGCGAATATCGGCGACACCCGCTCGCTGATCCTGCATCCGGCGTCGACCACCCACCGGCAACTCAGCGATGAGCAGCGCACTGCCGCCGGCGCCGGTGACGACGTGATCAGGGTGTCGATCGGCCTGGAGACGGTCGAGGATATCATCGCCGATCTGGAAATGGCGCTCGGGTGAAAGGGCAGTTCTTGGACAATCAAAAGCACCGGTTCAGCCGGGAGAACCCGACGCCGCATTACCGCAAACTGATTGAATTTTACCAACAATTGCACCACACCGGCGGTCTGTTCCAGGGCCATCAAGGGGCCGACGACGTGGTTTCAATACCGCCCGAGAACATGTTCGAAGGCGGTGGGTTGCTGGATTTTGCGCTACCCATCAAAACCATCTCCCAGCGTAACGGCGCGCGCTCAATCCTCGACTACGGGTCCGGCAAAGGCCTTCAGTACGACAAGGGGCGGGCCATGCTCGATGGCCAACCGGTGGATGTGCGTGACTATTGGGGCGTCGACCAGATTCACGTGTTCGACCCGGGTCTCAGCGAAAAAGCGACGCCGGTTACCGCTGATGGGGTTATCAGCACCGACGTTTTGGAGCATTGCTTTCACGCCGATATTCCCTGGATCATTGAGGAAATGTTCGCGCTGGCAGGCAAGTTCGTGTGGTGCAATATCGATTGTTTCAGCGCCCGCAAGCTGCTGCCGAACGGCGAGAATGTGCACATCACGGTGCGCGAGCCGGCCTATTGGCAGGGTGTTTTCGAGGCCACCGGCAATCGCTACCGGTCAATCGACTGGGAAATCGGTTGCCGCCACCTCGACAAGAGCCCCACCGATCAAGGACCGGTGATGACCTATTATCGCCGCCCTGAGGTCGAGGCCGAGATTAATGAGCAGACCCGCTTCGCACGATGACCATTAAGCACTCTACGCCTTACGGTTGCGCCATTCCTCGTGCCGCTGCTTGGTCTCCTCGGTCAGACTGAGCGCCATGAAGCGATAGGCGTCTACCCAGGATGCGTCTTCCAGATTGGGGATATCAAGCCCCCGGTTCA
>JAQBUJ010000030.1 GCA_027623845.1 Pseudomonadota bacterium | reverse complement strand
CAGATTGCATGTGCACGGTCATGAAGGGGTTTTGCGATAGTTGACCCTGCTTGGCCTGCTGCCAGGCTGCCTCAACATAATCCAGGCTCGGGCAGATGGTGACCCGGGCCGGCGTCATTTCAGGCGGCAGGTCGGTGAATTTCGGCAGCCGGTCCAGGGCGCAATTGACCTTGAGCGCCTGGCCCCGCATCTGGATGCTATTGATCGTGGCGCTAAAACCCGGCGAAAGGTGGCTCTCGCCGACCAGCCCGTGGAAGGTTCGCTGCGGGTCTGCGTTGGAGATCACCATTGAAGCCTCGATGCGCCGACCATCGGCAAGCTCGACACCCCGGGCCCGGCCCTTTTGGATGATGATCCGCGCGACTTCGACATCCGTGCGCAACACAGCGCCATGATGCGCTGCGGCTCTGGCAAGGGCATCGGCCAGGCCACCCATCCCACCCTTTACATAACCGGTTCGACCCCGCACTCCCGTGGTGCCACCGAAGAGGTGATGCGCCATGACATAGGCCGTGCCCGGGGTCCGCGGCCCGGCATTGGTTCCGAAGGTGGCGGTCAGACCGAGCGCCGCCTGAACCGCCTCGTTCTCGAAGCGGTTGCGAAGAAGATCGTGGATGCTGCCGAGCATGAAATCACGAAACAGGTCGCGTCGCCCGGCCCCGCGAAAAGCGACCTCGATCGCGTCGAGCGACGGCGCTTCATCCGCGTCAAGCATCGGCTCTATCACATCGCAAAAGGCGTTACAGTCGGCTTGATAGGCCGGCAGGGCGCGGGCGTCCGCTGCGGAAAAACCGCGGATCTCCTCAAGCGTCCGCTCGCCATCGCGCCACAAGGTCAGATGCCGGCCATCGCCAAGCGCGAACACCGAGAGCGGGTCGGGCAAGAGCATTTCATAACCGAAACCGGCAAGACCAAGATCGGCGATGATCGCAGGTGTTAGATTACCGAGCTGGGCCGCGCCGGTGGATATCAAATGCCCCGGCGCGCCCGGGATCTCCTCAGTGACACAGGCCCCGCCGAGGATCGCTCGGCGCTCCAGCAGCAAGGTTCGCTGCCCGGCGCGGGCAAGATACGCCGCGCAGATCAGCCCGTTATGACCGCCGCCAACGATGATCGCGTCGTAGTCCACCATTCGTCCGTCACCATCTCACGCCTATAGCCGCTCAGTATCCGATGAAACCAAACCGGGCGATACACCACAAGACTAGCGCTGGCTGGGATAGGCGCAGGCTGGGATAGGCGCAGGCTGGGATAGGCGCAGGCTGGGATAGGCGCAGGCTGGGATAGGCGTGGGCGCAATCGAGTTCCATCGGCGGCGGAACATTGCTACCGTTCGGCGCTGTCGATACGAACCCAGGGGATGATCAACCGTGACAGATACCGAAATCACGCAGGTTCCGGGCCTTTATCATCGTCGCATCGGCGATGTTCTGGTTACCGCTATCGCCGATGGCTATGTCGATGCTCCCTTCGCGGCGCTTCAATCCATCGAGCCGGGCGAAGCCGAGGGGATTTTGACGTCCAACTTTCGCGTCTCGCCGCCTCGCATTACCGTCAATTGCTATCTGATTCGGGCCGGCGGTCGGATTGCGGTGGTCGATACCGGATCCGGCGACACCATGGGGCCAACCCTGGGCCATCTGCCGGCCCTATTGGCCAAGATCGGCGTTGACCGCTCTGAGATCGATACGGTTTTGCTGACCCATATGCATCCGGATCACTCGAACGGTTTGACCAGCCCGACCGGCGAGCGGTTTTTCCCCAACGCTGAAATCGTCGTCGCCGAAGAAGACGTCAAGCACTGGCACGACGATGGCGCCATGTCGCGGGTCAACGACAGCCAGCAGGAGCGCTATTTTATGGGCGCCCGCTTCCAGGCGGCGCCCTACATGGATCGGCTGAAGCCGGCGGTCGGCGATGTGTTCCCACACGTGACCGCGATGCCTTTACATGGCCATACACCCGGCCATACCGGTTATTTGGTCGAGTCCGCTGGGGAATCGCTGTTGATCTGGGGCGATATCTGCCATGTGCCGGACATTCAGGTACGCCGACCGGAAGTGACCATGGTCTTTGATACCGATCCCGCCGCCGCGATTGAGACGCGCCGGAAAACCTTCGACATGACCTCCGCCGACGGCGTGCTTATCGCCGGGATGCATCTGCATTTCCCGGGCTTCTCTCATCTCGTCAAGGAGGCCGGCGGCTATTCGCTGATCCCGGAAAGCTGGTCCTTCACCACCTGACGATTTAACCCCCAGGCGGATCGAAACTTTAATCCGAGACGGGTTGGCGGTTTAGCTCGAGACAGGGGGGTTCAGCCGCGCCGCCTCGGCCATCAGTGGTACCGCCGCGTCCTGATTGGTGCGTACGGTAAGCGAGGTCGCGCCACATTCCTCCCACGGCGCATAGCGCTGACGAATGCGAGCCGGCGGACCGCAGAGCGATCGGGCGTCGACCCACTCGTCCGGGACCGCCGCGGCGGCCTCGGCCTTGGCGCCGGCAAGATATAATTCCTGAATGCGCTCGGCCGCATCGGCGTAACCGCGCCGGATCATCATGTCCTTGTGATAGTTCTTGTCCTTGTGGCCCATGCCGCCGATGTAGAGCGCCTCGCGGGGCTTGAGACGGTCGAGGGCTGCCTGCACATCGTCGTCGATATCGACAAAGACGCTTGCTTGGATCTCGAACGTATCAAAGCCCTTGCCACCACCGGCGCGCCGAAAACCTTCCTCAAGCCAGGGCCGGTATTCATCGAACGTGCCCGGAACCAGACCAAGCGGCAACCAGCCATCGGCGATCTCACCACAGAGCCGCACCGTCGCCTCATTGCCGGCGCCGAAGTATATCGGGATGTCGGGATTCATGTGCAGGATCGACTTCAACGGTTTGCCAACGCCCAATGAGCCTTCCGACTCGGCCGGCAGGACGATCTGCTTGCCGTCATGGACCAAACCATCCTCACGCCGCCAGACCTTGCGCATGATCTCGGTGTAGTCCTTCAGCCAATGATAGGGTTTTCCCCAAGGCTGGCCGTACCATCCCTCGACAATCTGCGGCCCCGACACACCGATCCCGGCGATGAACCGGCCACCGCCGGCAAGTGCGTCGATGGTGCCGGCGGACATCGCGGCATTGGCCGGCGTGCGGGCCGAGACCTGCATGATCGCGGTGCCAAGCTTAATCCGCGAGGTGATCGCCGCCAGGTAGGCCAACGGTGTGACCGCATCGGACCCATAGGCCTCGGCGGTCCAGACCGAATCATACCCGAGCCGTTCCGCCGTCTTGACCCGCTCGACCGGCAAGTCCATCTCAGCCCCGGAATAGCCAATCGACAAGCCGAGTTTCATCGGGCGTTCTCCAAACTCACGGATCCGCCCGTGCGGTTGCCGAACCGGTGATCACCGTCTGGCCATCCTGGTTCACCGTCTCCAACGCCAAGTCGACGACCGGACCATCATTTTCGTTGCGAATGGCGACGATCGTCGCCTTTGAGGTCAGGGTGTCGCCCGGCCAAACCTGATTGGTGAAGCGAACGCCGAATTTCTTCAAGCGGCCATCGCCGACATAGTTGGTCAGCATCTTGCCCGTAAGGCCCATCGACAGCATTCCATGGGCAAAAACCCCAGGATAGCCGGCCACCTCACGGGAATACAGATCGTCAGTGTGCAGTGGGTTGTAGTCGCCGGAAGCACCGGCATACATCACCAGTTGGGTGCGGGTGAGATCGTCGACCACGATCTCCTCATGTTTGTCGCCGACAGCGAGCTTGCTTGCACTTAACGCCATGGTTCCGTCCTCCCTCAACCCTGCTCGACCGGTCGCTCGGTCTTGACCCCGATCGAGCGCGAAGTCACGACGAGTTCACCGTTCTGATCCCGAAATTCCTGGATTGTCTCGGAGAACATCAACTTGCCGGCGCGTTTGCTCTCCTTTTCCCAACGCTCGCCGTCGCGGGTTGTGACGGTGAGCACATCGCCGGGCTTGGGGTGGCGGTGATATTCAAAATGCTGTTCGGCATGGAGGCCGCCGGTGCTTTTCGCCGGTTCTTCCAGACCCGTTGGATTCTTGCCTGATCCGAACCATTTCTCACCGTTTTTTACACGCAGGTGATAGTGCGGGTCGAACTGCGCCACGGCGCGCGGGAAGGTCGGCGGCGCGATGATATGGCCGACCTCGTTCGCTTTCGCCGCTTCGGCGTCGCGATAGATCGGATTGTCGTCCCCGATCGACCGCGCGAACATCATGATGTGTGTCGCCTCGACGGGCATTTTGAGACTGTCAGCCACGGGACTCCCTCTCTTACAAAATCTTGGGCAGGTGCTTCGGCGGTGATTGTAAGCGCTTGACCGAAAGTCGAGCAATCAATCACCTGATCATCAGGCCAAGTCAGGCAATTTGAGGCGCGAAATCCAGCACAGCCCTCCACATCGACAGGCTTGACCTAGATCAAGGACACACCGCCCCACGGGACGCATCGTCAGGCTCGCCGCTGTCGACCCTTTGGAGATGGATTCGCAATAATGTTCCACGTGTTAAATGAGGTGAACATCCATCAAGTGGCGCGGGGATGTCTGGGATGGTGAATCCGGTGGTCGGCCACGGGAGCCGGGACTGCCCGGCCCGCAAAGCCATGCGAGAAACCGCGCAGGTTTTATTTGCCGTCGCGTTCCAGCCATTCTTTCTGCTTGGAGCCGCCTGGGCGGCGCTCGCGGTTCCGCTCTGGACCGGTTTTGTCCTGGCGGACATACCGCTTCCGGTTGTCCTATCCCCGTCCCTCTGGCATGCCCACGCGATGATTTTCGGCTTCGGCGGCGTTATTCTCGGGGGATTTCTGCTAACCGCCGTGCCGAACTGGACGGGTCTGCCGGAACCCAGACCGTGGGTGCTGGCAGGTTTGGTCCTCGCCTGGCTCGCCGGGCGGGCGACGATGTTCGTTGGGCCTGAATTCGGCCTTGGAGCGGTGGCGGCGATCGATCTGCTGTATCCAACCGCCCTGACAGCGGTTGTCGCCAGTTACATCGTGCGAAAACCACAGCTGCGAAACCTTCCACCGGTCCTGGCCGTCCTATTGTTCACCTTGGCTAATGGCATGGTTCATGCGGATCGGTTCTGGCCATCCGTCGAAACCGAAGCGGGGTTCCGCGCCGGCCTGTCGGTTTTTGTGTTTTTGGTCTCGCTCATCGGCGGCCTGGGGATGCCGGCCTTCACCCGAAATTGGCTCAAAAAACAAGGCGCTACCGACCGTCTTCCGGCGGAGTTTGATAAGCTTGACGCCATCACCCTGGTAACCACCCTCGCTGCCCTGGTGGCCTGGAATATCGCCCCCGTCTTAGCGCTTGGCCCCGGTTTCGGCGCAAGTTTAGTCGCAAGTTTGGGCGCAGCAGCATCAGCCTTGAATATTATCAGGCTATTGCGTTGGGCCGGGTGGCGGACTTTTAGCGAGCCGCTGGTCCTGATTCTTCATCTGGGATTCCTATGGATTCCACTCGGTTTCGCCGCCCTAGCGCTCCATGCCTTGGACCGTGTTCCGGACATGGCGGCGGTGCACATGTTCGGCGCCGGATTGATGGGGAGCATGATGCTGGCGATGATGACCCGGGCGACCCTCGGGCATTCCGGTGGATCGCTCACCGCCGACAGCGCGACCGTGGCGCTCTATGGGTTGGTCATCGGCGCCGGTGCGACCCGGGCCTATACCGCACTCGCCGAGGGTGGATGGGAGTTTGGGATCATCGCGTCGACCGCTCTGTGGAGCGCGGCATTCGTCTTATTTTTGCTCCGTTATGGTCCGTTGCTTCTGGGACGCAAGGTCAACTAACTCATTTTCCGGCGGCGCCGCGCCTGCCTCGTCGTCGATCAGGATGCGATGGGATGCACCCTCCAAGTCGTCGTATTGACCGCTACGCAGGGTCCACAAGAAAGCTATGAGGCCCAATAACCCGAGGCCCAACGCTGCGGGTATCAAGATCAGCAAGACACTCATGCCGTCACCTCAGCCGGCTGAATGGCCGCAGTATTTGGTTTGGGGTCGCGCCCGCGCCGGTACAGCCGCAGGGCATTGAGCGTTACCAGGATCGACGAGCTGGACATGGCGATCGCCGCGACCAGCGGGGTTGCCAGGCCAAACATCGCCAGCGGCACCGCAATGCAATTATAGGCCAGCGCCAAGCCGATATTCTGCTTGATCAGGCGCATCGCCAGACGCGCCGTGCGCACGGTCTCCGGCACCGCCATCAGCGACTCGCGCAGGAACACGAAGTCCGCCTGACCACGCCCAATGTCGGCGGCGCTGACCGGCGCCATCGAGACATCCGCCGCCGCCATGACCGGCGCGTCGTTGATCCCGTCGCCAACCATCAAAATGGTATGTCCGTTGGCCCGCGCCTCGGTCACCCTGGCGACCTTGTCTTGCGGCAGCAAGCCGCCAGCCGTGTGGGTTATGTTGAGCCGGCCGGCCATGCCGTCGACAATCGACTGGCGATCACCGGACAGGATTTCCGTATCGATACCCAGGTGCTGAATGCCGCTTATCGCGTCGCGTGCGTCGGGACGATCGGTATCGGTGAACCGGAACCGCTCGACGATGCGCCCGTCCACCGACAGCACGGAGGTCGAGTATCCATCATCCGATGGGTCGGGCGAACCGCCGCACCAGTCGGCGCGACCAAGGCGGACCCGGCGACCATCAACGACGCCTTCCATGCCATGGCCGGGCTTTTCGCGAGCATCGGTACAAGGCGGAAGGATCAGCCCACGTGCTTCGGCGGCCTGCACCAGCGCCTGGGCCAAAGGGTGGGATCCCCCCTTCGCCAGTGATGCGGCGACGGCTAGTGCTTGATTATCATGGGCGACGCTTTCCACGAGGCCAGCTTGCCCCATCGTCAGGGTACCGGTCTTGTCGAAAAACGCCCGGTCGACCAAGGCAAGACGCTCCAAAGCATCGCCGCTACGCATCATGACGCCATTTTCGAACAATCGCCCGGCGGCAACCACTTGGACAATCGGGACCGCCAGCCCGAGGGCGCAGGGACAGGTGATGATGAGCACGGTGATCGCGGCCAGCAGGGCCTGATGCCAGTCGCCGCTCGCCAGGACCCAACCGAGGAAGGTGAGCAGCGCCAGAATATGAACAGCCGGCCCATAGATCTCGGCCATTCTGTCGGCAATCTTGCGGAACGGTCCCCGGCTGTGCTCGGCGGCGGCCATCATTTCACGCATCCGCGAGACGAAAGAATCTTCCACCGGGGCGATGGTTCGGGCCTCAATCACACCATTGAGATTGAGCATTCCAGCACGCAATACAGCGCCGGGACCGATGGTAACCGGGGCGCTCTCGCCGCTGATCAGTGAGCAATCTATATCGCCCGTACCGGACAAAATGCAGGCATCGATCGGGACCCGGTCACCGGGACGGATCAGAATCCGGGATCCGGTGAGAATGCGTTCGAGCGGTTGAAACACATGCTTGCCGGCGCAATCCACCGCGGTCGCCCCTGCGGGCACCAGTCGCGCCAAGGCGCTAACCGCGCGATGGGCTCGACGGCGCATGACTTGATCCAAGACCCGACCGATCAACAAGAAGAACAAGAGCGATACGGCAGCGTCGAAATAAGCGTGCGGTCCGCCGCGGGCCACTTCATAAAGGCTCATGAAAAGCGCCAGCAATACCGCGAGCGAAACCGGGACATCCATGTTCAATCGGCGCCCGGCAAGCGACCGCCACGCCGACCGATAAAACGGCCGCCCCGCATAAAACACCGCCGGAACGGCGATCAGCGCGGAAATCCAATGAAACAGATCGCGCGTTTCGGACATCGCGCCGGACCAAACCGAAACCGATAACAACATCACATTCGCCGTTGCAAACCCGGCGACGGCGAGCGACCAAAGCAACTCACGCAGGATTTCGGTTTCATGCGCCGTATCCGCATCGTCCGCCAGATGCCAGACAAACCCCAACGCCTCAAGTTTGTCGGTGATCCCGTGCGCGCCCACTGCGGCTGCGGCTCCGTCTCTGACACCGTCTCTGGCTCCATCTTCGGGTCCCTCTCCGACCCGGCCTTGCTTCCAAGTTACGGCGACACGACGTTCGCCGAGATTGGCCCGAGCGGTAATCACCTGCTCAAGCTCAGCCAACCCGCGCTCAATAGAGCGAATGCATCCGGCGCAATGCATGTCCGGGACCATCAGATCGAGCCGGAACCGCCCGCCGCCAAGATCACGGCTGGCGCTCCGCAGAGCCTCATCCGCAGCAGGGGAGCTTGCCGTGTCAACCATCACCAGCTTCGATGCGAAACAGACGGGTATCGTGGGTTCCATCCGCGAGGAGCGCATCGATCTCAATGGTCCAGACGCCGCCCCCGGGCAACCGTTTCCCAATGAATTCGCCCCGTTCATCGCGATGGAGTTCCTGTTGCCCGTCGTCGTTTTCATGTGTCGGGCGGGAGATCGTCGCGATCACTTTTTTAACCTGCACCGCCGCTCCGGCAGCGTCGGTGAGGCGGTAAACCGGCCGGCCTTGCCGCAGCATCAGCTGCGCCCGCCAGCCTTTCGCATCCCGCGCTTGCGTCGCTGCGATCCGCTCATTAAATCGCTGGCTTTCAACATAGGAATTCTCCACCACCAAACCGGTCCAGCTCAGGTTGGCGACGGTGGCCATGAAAACGTTCACCGCAATGATCACGCCGAAAAAAGCGATCATCGCGAACAACATATGACTTCCGGTGAATTCGCGCTTCATGACCGCCTCCATCCATCTTAATCCGGCCACTACGGCTGTGCCGGAACCTCGAACCACGCGTCATAGGCGGCCTGCTCGCCTAAAGTCTCATCGACGACGATAAACTTGAACGCCGTGCGTTGCGCCGACAACGCCTTTGGTCGCGACCGGACAAAGACCTTTACCGAGGCCAAACGATCCGCGCCGGCGTCGATAACGAGGGAGTCCGTGGGGTCTTCGGTCGTTCCCGACCGCGTCATCAGCGCGCCTTTCAGGCCTTCCATCGACAATCGAAACGATCGGGCGCCCGATCGTTTGTTCAGAATTTTAACGGTGTAACCATTGCGAACGTCACCGTTTGAAAGCTGGACAAACACAGGGTTCCTGTCATGCAGCACATTCAAGTCCAGATTGTCGCCGGTCAGCAACAGCCCCAACATCGCAAAACCGATCAACGACCATAAAGTGAAATAGACGAAAGTTCGTGGACGCAGAACGGCTTTCAACCCTTTGATCTTCAACCCATCGATCAAGCGTCCACCATCGACGTTTCGGACCCGGCTCGGGTCGATCGTACCAGCGGCGCTCTCGGCGATGGCCATATTGGCGTTATAGTCGCCGAGCGCGGCATAGGAGATCAAACCGTGCTCTTTGCCGATCTTACCCATCACCGCGTCGCAGGCATCGATGCAAAGCGCGCAGGTAATGCACTCAAGCTGCTGGCCCTCGCGGATATCAATTCCCATCGGGCAAACCGCGACACAGGCATTGCAATCGACGCAGTCGCCGGTCACTGCGCCGGCGATTCGATCGGCACGGTTGTGTGGGCGGCGCGGCTCGCCACGCCAATCGTTGTAGGTAACCGTCAGCGAGTGCTCATCCAGCATGGCGCCCTGAATACGCGGCCAGGGGCACATATAGGTGCAAACCTGCTCGCGCAGCAGGCCGCCAAAGACGTAGGTGGTGGCCGTCAATATCGCGACGGTCACATAAGCGACGGGCGCGGCCTCGCCGCTTAACAGCGCCGCGACCAATGTCGGGGCATCGGCAAAATAGAAGATCCACGCCCCACCGGTCGCGACCCCAATCACCAGCCAGATGACATGCTTGGCCAGCCGCCGCCAAACCTTGTCCATGGACCACGCCGCCGCATCGAGCTTGATCCGAGCGTTGCGCTCGCCCTCGACAAATCGCTCGACCACCAGGAAAAGATCGACCCAGACGGTCTGCGGGCATGTATAGCCGCACCAGGCGCGCCCGACCGCCGAGGTGACAAAAAACAACCCAATTCCCGCCATCACCAGCAGGCCGGCGACATAGTAGAATTCCTGCGGCCATATCTCGATTGGAAAGAAATAGAACCGGCGGTGCTCCAAATCGAGCAAAACCGCCTGATCGGGCGCATGCCCGCCGCGATCCCAGCGCAACCAC
The DNA here is from genome assembly GCA_027623845.1 of Pseudomonadota bacterium. Lineage (GTDB taxonomy): Bacteria > Pseudomonadota > Alphaproteobacteria > Thalassobaculales > Thalassobaculaceae > JADHLJ01. Next base: position 2,517 of record JAQBUJ010000030.1, on the reverse strand, counting down.
GGCGTGACATAGTAAATCGCCAAAGTCACGGCCATAATGAGCCATTTCAGGCGTCGGTACTGCCCGGACGCCCGCTTCGGATGGATCTTGCGCCGGGCGGCATAGAGCGGCTGGCGACGCTCGCGGGCGTTGACCGCCTCGACGTCAAATTGTTCAATCCGGGTCTGGTCGACCATGCCTACTCGCCGCCGCCAAGACTATGGACATAGACCGCGAGTTGTTTGACCGTCGTTTCGCCAAGACGGGCGCCCCAGGCGGGCATAACGCCGTGTTTCGGCTCACGGATCTGTGCCTTGATATCGTCAAGACCATCACCGTAAAGCCAGATCGGATCGGTCAAGCGTGGCCCGCCATTCTCCCGAATTCCCTCACCCCCCGGCCCATGACAACTGGCGCAATTCTCGGCGAACAGAGCCTGACCCGCCTTCGCCTGGGCGGCATCATGTTCAAGACCGGCCATGCCGCGGACATGCGCCGCGACGAGCGCGATTTGCTCTTTGTCCAACAACTCGTCCCTGCCGAAAGCAGGCATCTCGGAATAACGGCTATCGTCGTCACCGGCAAACCGCACGCCATGGCGGATCGTCGCGGCGATCTCGTCGACCGATCCGCTCCACAGCCAATCGTCATCATTGAGGTTCGGATATCCCGGCGCGCCCGAGGCGCCGGAACCATGGCACTGCGAGCAATGCACCTTAAAGGCCGACCGGCCGGCCGATACCGAGAACTGAAAAAGCGCCGGGTCCTTGAGGATTTCCGCGACCGGCGTCTCGGCGATCTGAGCCAATATCCCAGCCCGGCCCGCATCCGCCATCGCGATTTCCTTGGCCACCTCGGCGCGGCTGGAATAACCAAGCAACCCCTTGGTCGAGTCCGTCAACAGCGGGATTGCCGGATAGGCAATGACATAGCCAAGTGACCAGACGATGGTGGCGTAGAAGGTCCAAAGCCACCAACGTGGCAACGGGTTGTCCAACTCCTTGATCCCGTCCCAATCATGGCCGGTGGTTGCCACGCCGCTGTGAGTATCCGTTTCCCGGCTGTCCTTCTCTGGGGTGCTCATCGTTCAGTCCTCTTTGAAGGGGATGCGGGCGGCTTCGTCGGCGACCCGCCCAGCCCCCGGACGGAACAGAAAGGCCACGACGATGACGAAAAGCACCACCAGATAGACCAAGCCCCAACTATCGGCGCCTTGGCGCAGGGTTTCGTAATCCATGTCCACGCCTCCTAGCGCTGATTGGCCTTCGGGTCATAAGCGCTGAAATCAACCAGCGTCCCCAACATCTGGAGATAGGCGACCAGCGCGTCCATTTCGGTTAGCCGGTTCGGGTCGCCGTCGAAATCGCCGAGCTGGAGTTTTGGATAACGCTTCTCCAGGTCGTCGGTATCCGCGTCCGGATCGGCTTGCGCCTTGATGTCCGCCTCGGCATTCGCCAGCATTGCATCGCTATACGGAACGCCTACCCGGCGGTTGGCCAACAGATGCGCCTCAGCGTCCGTGGTCACCAGATCCGCTTTGGCGAGAAAGCCGTATCCGGGCATGATCGATTCCGGCACCAGCGACCGGGGCGCGATCAGATGCTGGACATGCCATTCGTTGGAATAACGCTCGCCGACCCGGGCCAGATCCGGCCCGGTCCGCTTGGAGCCCCATTGAAAGGGATGGTCGTACATGCTCTCGGCCGCCAGCGAGTAGTGGCCGTATCGTTCCACCTCATCACGGAACGGCCGCACCATCTGCGAATGACAGAGATAACACCCCTCGCGGATGTAAATATTACGCCCCTTCAGTTCCAGCGGCGTATAGGGGCGCATGCCCTTGACCTTCTCGATCGTGCTATCGAGATAAAACAGCGGCACGATCTCGATCAAACCACCAATCACCACGGCCAGGAAGCTGAACACCAGAAGCAACGTGACATTGCGTTCCAGCTTTTTGTGGTTGTCGAGAAAGCTCATATCCCTTCCCCCTGAACCGCAGCAACAGGCGCAGCGGTGCCGTCGGTCGACGCCTCGCGACGCTGATGGCCAAGGATTGTCATCGTAATATTGTACGCCATGATCAGCGCACCCGAGAGATAGAGCAGTCCGCCAAAGGTCCGCACCACGTAATAGGGGTTCATCGCAGCGACGGATTCGGCGAAGGAATAAACCAGGAAGCCTTCGGCGTCATACTCCCGCCACATCAAGCCTTGGGTGACCCCGGCAACCCACATCACGGCGGCGTAAACGACGATGCCGACGGTGGCCAACCAGATATGCCAGTACACCATTCGTGTGCTGTAAAGGCGCTCACGCTCCCAGAGTTTCGGCACCAGAAAGTAGATGGCCGCGAAGGAAATCATGCCGACCCAGCCAAGGGCGCCGGAATGCACGTGGCCGATCGTCCAGTCGGTGTAATGGCTGAGCCCGTTCACCGCCTTGATCGCCATGACCGGACCCTCGAAGCGTGCCTATCCGCTTGACACCCACACCCTCCACATCTAGTGTGGGCATCAAGCGGATAGGAGGCGGCTG
>JAQBUJ010000029.1 GCA_027623845.1 Pseudomonadota bacterium | reverse complement strand
CCCGATAAGAATCCCTCTTCAGCGAAAATACCAGCCTTTTTCGGGTCCGCGGAGAGTCGGGGTATATTCAACCGACCTTTCCACCCTGACTATCTATGGAGCGCAGGTATTTTTTAATGTTGCGGGTGGCTGACGCGTGACGCTAATCGACGAAGCGATCGTCCGGGCCGGCCAAATGCAGCGGCTCATCGCCGAGCAACGCTCGCCGGCAATTCGCGACGGCTCGCGATAGCGCGGTCCGTCGCCAGCCTCGTACCGAGGCGGAGTTGTGTGGTGAAGCGATAACGTTCGCCAGACCGAGAAACGGCTGGTCCATGCGAAAGGCGCCATGACGCACCGGTTCCACCCACCAGGCATCGATACAGGCGGTGAAATCTGGATGTGCGCACAAATGATCGTATAAGGCCGCCTCGTCGATAATCTCGCCGCGCGCCAAATTAATCAGGATCGCGTCGGGTTTCATAAGCGCCAATTCCCTGGCGCCAATCATTCCCTCCGTGGCTCGGGTCAAGGGTAGGCTGACCAAAAGCACATCAGCCGTGGCGAGCAACTTGTCGAATTCGGCCGGCCGGCCAATCCAATCCGTCGGTTCGTCGCTGGCGCCCCGACGATTGATGGCGTGCACCGACATGCCCAACCCACGCAATAGACGGGCGCTGGCGACGCCGATCCCGCCGAAGCCGAGAATGCCGGCGACGCCGCCCGCAAGCATGCGGTTCGTGGTGAACTGATTGAAATCACCGCGCTTCAGATTGTCGTGTTCGACAATCAGCCGTTTGGCCGCCGCTAGCGCCATCGCCAAGCCATGCTCGGCCATCGGCTCCGCATACCCGCCGCCGTTGAAGGCGACCCGTAGGCCCGCAGGCAAGCCGCCAAGCGGGATAAAGTCGATACCGGCGCTGACGAACTGCAATAACGAGGCATTGGCCAATAGTCCAAGTTCGCCGTCACCCAGTTCCTTTGATATGTTTCGCGCCAATAGTACATCGGCGTTGGTCAGAATTTCGGCGCGGGCTTCGGCCGGGTGATCTTCCAACCCGACAACCTCGCCAGCGCCGTCCAGGGCGCCCGTGACAATCTCGCGACCCTCGTCATCAAGCGCGTAGGTCACAACCAGTTTCTTGGATGTCATGCGTCGTTTATCCCGCTTCGGTTGGAGAGGGCACCCTGATCTCGCTCGCGTCGATCGAGACCGGAGCGGGGTGCCGTATCGGTTGCTCCGACCCTTTCGGTCTCCAATATCGCGCTCACCTCAAACGTGATTTTCGGCGGCGGCCCATGAAAGGAGGATATCGGCGCAGGATTAGTGTGCATGATCGTTACAAGGAGACCAAGTCGCACGAAGGGAGAATGGAACATGACGGGACGCTTAACGGGACGGCGGGCGGTGGTAACCGGCGGGGCTTCGGGCATTGGCCGGGCGATCGCGGCAGCATATCTGCGCGAGGGCGCCGCCGTAGTGATCGCCGATATCGATGCAGCAGCGGCGGACCGCACGGCGGTTGAGCTTGCGAGCGCCGGCACCATTTCCGGGATCGGCTGCGACGTTACCAAGTCGGCCGAGACCCGGGCCTTGGCGGCCGAAGCCGTGCGGCGTCTCGGCGGGGTCGATGTGCTGGTCAACAACGCCGGTCTTAGCGGTCGGGGCTTGATCACCGAGATCCCCGAGGAGCGGATCGACGCCCTGTTGGCGGTGAACCTGAAGGGCGTCATCTTATGTGCACAGGCTTTCGCCCAGGCGATGCTGGACACCGGCGACGCGGTCATGATCAACATGTCGTCCCAAGCAGGCAAGCGCGGCTGGGCCGAGTTGTCGGTCTACGGGGCGACCAAGGCTGGTGTGCTGGGGATGAGCAGGGCGCTGGCCGCGGAGCTTGCGCCGGCGGTGCGGGTCAACGCGATTTGTCCCGGTTATATCAGCGACGTCGGCATGGCCTGGCGTGGTTGGCAGGCCCGATCCGACAACGAAGGGGGTAGCGCAGCCTCGATCGGCGGGCGTTTTGCCGAGGAGAACATCCCACTGCAGCGCCTGCAGAGCGCCGACGATATCGCCAATGCAGCGGTGTTCCTAGCATCCGCCGAGGCTCGAGAGATCACCGGCGCCGCGCTCAATGTTGGCGGCGGGGTGGTGATGGATTAACGCACCGCATAGGCGCAAAGCTCTCAGAACGCCCATGCCGGATATTCGGCTGTCTACGGACATGATCCGCCACTCAGAGAAACCAAATCCTTTGCACAGGAGCGGACGGCGCGGCGCCTATCTTTGGTGCACAAAGACGTTGCTAGGCTCATCGCCAAAGCCGTACTCCCGATCGAGCCGTCGGCCCATCGCCCATGCATGAGGCGCCGCTTCCGCCAAAAGCCCAAACAGGAAGTCATCGAGCGGGAACCCGGCGGCAGCTGCGATCGCTTCGATTTGCGCCACCTCCCCCGGCGCCAAATCGATGTCTGGCGGGCCGAGTATCGGTGCTGCTTCGACCGGCGGTGGACCGGCCCTAACGTCCGGCCGCCGCGCCCGATCGCCAATTTCGCGCTCCAGCGCGGCGCCTACCGCCAGCACTCGGGCGTCGTCGAACGGTCGGCCAATAAGCTGAATCCCAAGCGGCAACCCGCTTTGCGAGAACCCGGAACACAAGCTGAGCGCCGGCCCGGCGGTCACGTCAAACGGCGTCAGGATGCTAGGTTTGGTCCAGAAAGTCTTGGTCTTGTGGGCGTCAAGACGGGGCGCCGGACCACCCGCGCTTGGCGCCAGAAGGATGTCAAAGCGACCCCAAACGCGTTGCATTTCCGCCAATAACTGACGGCGGCGGCGCTGGGCCGCGACGTAATCCTGGCTGGTGAACAGCAAAGCGCCCAGGCTGCGCGCCAGGAAATCCTGCCCGAAGTCCCGCGGCCGCGTCGTCAAGTTCCGCCGGTGGACATTGAAAAGCTCACTTTCGGCAATGACGATCTTGACGTCGTACCAGTCTTGCACCGGCGCGATCCGCGCCTCCTCAACGACCGCGCCCAGGCCTGACAATGCCTCCGCCGCCGCTTCCGTCGCGGCGACGGTCTCCGACGCGACATTTAGATCTTCCTCCCAAAAATGGCGCAGAACGCCCCCCCGAAGACCCGGGTTCGATTGCCCCACCCCCGCCACGGCGCGAGGCGGCGACGCATCGGCGCTGGCCGGATCACCGCCGTCCGGCCCGGCGATCGCATCCAACATCAACGCGCAGTCCTCCGCCGTCCAGGCAAGCGGACCGGCATGATCGAAGGTGAATGAATTCGGGATAACCCCAACCCGGCTGACCAGGCCATAAGTAGGCATGAAGCCAGCGACGCCGCAGAACGCGGCGGGGCCACGGATCGACCCTCCGGTGTCCGATCCCAGGGCGGCGCCGACATATCCAGCGGCGACAGCAGCGCCAGAGCCGCTGGATGATCCGCCCGTAAAATGATCCCGGTTCCAAGGGTTACGCGCCGGCGGCCAGGGCAAATCGAAGCTCGGGCCTCCATGGGCGAATTCATGGGTGGTCAGCTTGGCCAATGGTATGGCCCCAGCCGCTCTTAACTTCGCCACGGAAGTGGCATCCCGTGTTGGCACACGATCGATCGCGGTCTTCGAGCCGCCGGCCGTAAGGACGCCTGCCGTATCGAAAATATCCTTCAACCCGATTGGCAATCCATGCAGCGGGCCAAGGCTGCGGCCGGCGGCGATCTCTGTCGTCGCGGTCGTGGCCGCGGCGGTGGCGGCCTCGGCCATAACGGTTACGCAAGCGTCCAAGACGGGGTCCAGATCTTCGATCCGCGCCAACGCGGCGTTAGTCAATTCGGTCGGCGAAATCTCGCCGCTCGTAACGCGGGCAGACTGCTCCGCCAATGAAAGTCGCCAGAAATCCGTCATGATCGGGCCCCTTGTTAACTGTTCGGCAACTATAAACGTCAATTAACCACGATTGCCCACGTAAGATCCGCCGAGTCCCCGAAAGTGAAGTTCGGATCGGCTTGGTTGCAGAGCTTTCGCGCCTCCGGGCTGATATCCACCAGCGCGCCGTCGATGTCCGTGGTTGACCGAGCTAAGGATTTCGTGGCTGCCGATCAGCATGTCGCTGATGTGCCAAAACCGACCTAACGGCTGGAGCGCAGGATCACGATGCCGGACGGGCGCGGCCTCGACCTGACCATCAAGCGCGAGATCGCGGAACGACTGATCCGCGTCGGGTACACATCGGTCTCGGAAGCTGTTGGCGCAGAGCACCGAAACCGCACAGCCGGCTAGGCAACCCGCAACAGGTGAATCGAGAAAAGCTCGTCCGGGTCGGTCCAGCAATCGATGCTGTTCCAGCCAGCTTCACCGGCCAGCGCCTTGAATTCCGCGATGCCGTATTTGTGGGAATCCTCGGTGTGGATGCTCTCGCCGGCCTCGAAGTCGAAGGATTCGCCATCAATCGAGACCGTCTGTGCATGCGTGCTGACCAGGTGCATCTCGATCTGCCCCGGCTCGGGCACCCACCGTGCGTCATGGGCGAAGGCATCGAGATCGAAATCGCCACCCAGTTCGCCGTTGATCCGGCGCAACAGATTCAGGTTGAACGCGGCGGTCACCCCGGCTGCATCGTTGTAAGCCGCGTGCAGGATTTTCGCGTCCTTGCGCAAATCCACACCGATTAACAAGCCGTTGTTGTGGCCCAAATCCAGTGCCGCGGCACGCAGAAACGAGATCGCGTCAGCGCGGGTGAAGTTCCCGATCGTCGAGCCCGGAAAGAAGCCAGCGCGAACCTTTTCACCGGCGATCTGCGGCACGTCGAAGGGCTGGGTGTAATCCGCGCAAACCGGAACCACCCGCAAATCGGGATAGCTGTCGGCCAGGTCCTTGGTCGACAAGAGCAGGTGCTCGCGCGAAATATCCACCGGCACATAAGCCATGGGTGCGTCGAGCGAATCGAGAAGAATTCGGATCTTGGTGCTCGACCCGCTGCCAAATTCGATGACCGTGGCGCCCTCGCCGATAAGATCGGCCACATCGCCGGAGATCTTTCGCAACAGCGCCATCTCCGTGCGGGTCGGGTAGTATTCGGGTAACGCGCAGATCTCATCGAACAGCTGTGATCCGCGTTCGTCATAGAAATACTTGCTGGGCAATCGCTTGGGGAATTGCCGAAGCCCGGCGAGGACGTCATCGCGAAAATTATCCGACACATGGTCGTATTCGACATAGTGGTGCAGGGCCCCCAGGGCCGCAGCGGTCGCGCTGTTCATTGATCATCCGCCAGTCGGACACCCGAGAACATCCAGCGCATGGAGGGATAGAAGAAATTGCGATAGGTCGCGCGTGCGTGTCCCTCGGGGGTCACGCAGGCACCGCCGCGCAGAACGAATTGATTGGCCATGAATTTCCCATTGTACTCACCGACCGCACCGGTCACGGGTTTGAATCCAGGATATGGGACATACGGACTCTGTGTCCACTCCCAGACATCCCCGAACATCTGTTCGGGTTGCTGATCGTTCGCTCCAGTCGCCGGAACCGTCCGCAGCAATCCGGTGCCCAGAAAATTTCCGCGCGCCGGCTGATCGGCCGCGAAGGCTTCCCATTCCGCCTCGCGCGGGAGGCGCTTTCCGGCCCAGCGGGCATAGGCATCGGCCTCGTAGAGGCTGATATGACACACCGGCGCCTGATCGTTGAGCTGCTGCAGCCCCGACAGCGACATGGTCATCCAAATGCCGTCGCATTTCTGCCAGTAGAGCGGGGCCGTCCAACCCTCCACACCAACGCTGGCCCAGCCATCCGCAAGCCAGAGTTCGGGCCGTTCATAGCCATGATCGGCCATGAACGCCTTCCACTCGCCATTGGTGACCAGGCGCGAGGCAAGACGAAATGGCGTCAGATGAACCTTGTGCGGCGGCCCTTCATTGTCGAAAGCGAATGCCGGTCCGGCATGCCCGATCTCGGTCAGCCCCCCGGCATGGTCATGCCAACGCAATGCAGGGGCCGTGCGGGCCGGAGCCGCACGATAGGCCTGATAGGCCGGCGCGACGCTGTTGCGCGAGAACGCATGCAGGATGTCCATCAGGATCAACTCCTGATGCTGCTGCTCGTGATGCAGGCCAAGCGCGATCATCGGGGCGGCTTTGGCCCAGACCGCGTCATCGGCATCGCCGATCAGTCGGCGCATCCCGGCATCGACATGCGCGCGATACGCCGTCACCTGGTCGGCGCTTGGACGGGTCAGCAAGCCGCGATCGGGACGCGGATGCCGCGCACCGATGGAATCGTAATAGGAATTGAACAGGAAGGTGTAATGCGGATCGAGCGGCACATGGTCGGGCAGATGGGGTGTCAGGATCATGGTTTCGAAAAACCAGGTCACATGGGCCCGGTGCCATTTGGTCGGACTGGCATCGGGCATCGACTGCACGACCTGATCTTCCGGCGACAGCGCCGCGGCCAGGCGCTCGGTCTCTCCGCGCACCCAGTTATAGTGTTCGAGCACCAGGTTTCGGTCGCGCGGATGCGCGTCGATAATAACCGGCTCGGCATTGGAGACTATCACGTCGTTTCTCCCGCTGGCGCCTGCATCCCGTTTGACCACGTCTCCGGGACGCCTCCTCACATATGCGGCGCCTCGCAGACTGCCCGCGCACGCACCACAACCCCATATCGAAACCCGCCCGGCAGTCGGGCGTAGTTGACCAGGATTCCCCGTATAGAGAATCCCGACAAGATAAATTCTGACGTAGAACCACTCGGAAGGCAATCCAAACGCAATTGGCGATGATGAGGGGGGCGGTGCCCTGGGATTGCGAGCCGAGAGACCGTCGTCGCAACCGATATCGCCGTTCGCGCCGTGTCGCGGGCGCACCTGTCCTGTCGCGGTGTGGGATGAACAGTCTTTCACGCGTCACCTGGGAAGTGGCGGCGGCCTGAGCCGACCGGTGCAACACAGCATCTTGGCAAGCGAGATTTCCGAACGGCTTATTCTCGACCAAGGAAAGCGTGGCCAGTTTTGATCATTCTGATGGCCGCTTCGGTTCACCGGAATAATCGCTCCCGCGATAATTTGGATCAGGTCTCAAACCCCCATAGACCGAGAACGACCCGTCAGCGGGGCTAATCCACCACGCGTTTCCTCTACTGAGGCTTGTCCGACACCTGCCGACCAAGGCAAGGCGCCGCTACTTCACCGAAACGGCAGGCGCCCGGCAACCCGCAACGATTTGAGACATCGTCACGATCGTGACCGGGTTCCGATATTGACCGGACACCGGGCTTCGTAACCGTCGACCCAGACGCCTCGGAGTGCCAAAAACAGATCCATCCACAAAGATCTCAATGGCGGTTCTCCCCGTCGCCCCATAACATGCAACCTCACGTCGGGCCATTCGCGGGGCAATCACCATGAACACGTCATCCAACCACGATCCGGTGGACGTTCTCATAATCGGCGCTGGGGCTTCCGGCGCGGCGATCGCGTGGAATTTGACCGAGACACGCATGCGGATCCTGTGCCTGGAACAGGGTGATTGGATGACGCCGTCGAAATACCCGACCAACTCACAGAATTGGGAAGCCCAGCAATTCGGCGCCTATCACATCGACCCGAATGTGCGCGGGTTGGAGACCGACTATCCGATCAACAACCAGGACTCGCCGATCGACGTGCTTAACTTCAACGGCGTCGGCGGCAGCACGATTGTTTACGCGGCGCATTTTCCCCGGCTGCATCCCTCGGATTTCAAGGTCAAGACCCTGGACGGCGTGGCCGACGATTGGCCGATTTCCTACGACGATCTGGATCCCTACTTCTTGCAGAACGACCGAATCATGGGGGTTTCAGGGTTGGCCGGCGACCCGATGTACCCGCCGAAGGACCTGCCCCTGCCGCCACTCCCCATCGGCATGGTCGGCGAAGTCGTGGCGAAAGGCTTTGACAGGCTGGGTTGGCATTGGTGGCCGTCCGACGCGGCGATCCTCTCGCAGCCCTATGAGGGCCGGGATAAATGTCTCAATCTCAACCCCTGTAGTTCGGGCTGCGCGCAGGGCGCCAAGTCCAGCACCGACATCACCTATTGGCCGCAGGCAATCCGGAGCGGCGTGGAATTACGCACCCGCTGCCGGGTCCGCGAGGTGACGGTGAACGAGCACGGGATGGCGGATGGCGTGATCTATTACGACGCCGATGGCCACGAATGTTTTCAAAAGGCCGAAGTCGTGATCATGGCCTGCAATGGTGTCGGCACCCCGCGCATTCTGTTGAATTCTAAATCACCGCAATTTCCAGATGGGCTGGCGAACCGCAGCGGCCTGGTCGGCAAGAACTTGATGTTCCACCCCGTCGGCGTCGTGCGCGGCATTTTCGAGGAGCGGCTCGACACCCACAAGGGACCGCAAGGCAGTTGCATCCTCAGCAAGGAATTTTACGAGACCGATCCGGACCGGGATTTTGTGCGCGGCTACAACATGCAGGTCGCCCGCGGCGCGGCCGGCCCCTTGGCGACGGCCTTTCAGGGTTTTCGCACCGGCGATATTCCCTGGGGGCCTGGACATCACGAAAAATTCCACCAACGCTTCGACCATACCGTCAACGTTCTGGCGCTTTGCGAGGATCTGCCCGAGGAATGTAATCGGGTAACCCTCGATCCTGATCTGGTGGATTCCGATGGCATCCCGGCGCCGAAAATCACCTACCGGCTGAGTGAAAACAGCCGCAAAATGTTGGCTCATGGCCTGGCGCGGGGCGAGGAAGTGATGCGGGCGGCCGGCGCCAAGGAAATCCAGAAGGTCGATTTGTTGCGCAGCGCCGGCTGGCATCTTCTGGGGACCGCGCGGATGGGCAACGACCCGACCCGATCGGTGGTGAATTCCTGGGGACGCAGCCACGATGTGAAGAACCTGTTCATCGTCGATGGCAGCATCTTCGTCACCGGCGGCGGGGTTAACCCAACCAGCACCATTCAAGCTCTGGCGCTCTATATCGGCGACAAGATCAAGGAAAACCTAGCCAATTTATTTGACGATTGAGGGGGTCAGGCACATGGACAACCAGGAAAAGCTGCCGCCCGAGGCCTTCGACGACGTACCGCGCCGGCACCTGTCGGCGCTATTGGACACCATCGTGCCGGCCAGCGAAGATGGAACCATGCTGAGCGCCCAGGAGATGGATTTCCCGTCTTATCTGCTCAGCCAAGCGGCCGACTTCCTGGCCGATCTGAAACGGATCTTGGTGCATTTCGACGACGATTTTCCCGACCTCCCCCTAGCCGAGCGCGTTGCCCTGGTGCAGACCTTCGCCGAGAGCGATGCTCAGATGTTTAACGCCCTCGTGTTCCGGGTTTACGATTGCTATTACCAGGATGATCGGGTGCGCACCCTCATCGGCGCCCGGCCCGGCCCCCCCTTCCCCGGCGGACATGTCATCATTCCTGGCGATCTCTCCTCCCTGGAAACAGTGAAAACGCGCGGGAAGGGTTATCGAAGATAGGGCGGGTTTTCCAACAGGCCTCCGAACACTTCGGGTACAGGTGTCGCACCGATTGAAGGCGGGGTGTTTGCTGACACCCTGTTGGCATGATGGATTGTCACGTGTGTGTTCGCCGACAAAAAGCCCGAGACTCAATGAATTACGGGCGATGATTTGGTTGCGAGGGCACGCAACACACGAGAATCTCTGGTGGTGCCGATCGCTTTGGAGGTTCAAATCCAGAGCTCGCACCACTCTTAATTTTCCCTCGAACGTGTTTGTGCCCGACGTCTTGGAACTGGACTCGGCGGCTTGATTTTTCATATTACCGGCAAATTCAGGCCACCTGCGTCATTTAACTCTGGGTCCGGTTTTCGAAGCCGACTGTGTGAAAACGCGAGGTGGTCGGGTCGCCGTGGAAAATTATTTTCAACATAGATAATGACGACGACCCTCGCCGCGACGGTGTCGGTGACCAAGTATCGGGTACCGGCCCACGGAATATTTGCCCGGCTGGAACTTCGGTGTTAGCCTCGCCTTGGCAAGCTTGGCTACGCTCGAGGAGGCCCCATGCGTCTTAGCACCGCTGAATTATCACGGTTTCACGATCAGGGTTACCTAGTCGCCCAGGGCTTCCTAGACGGAGATGAAATCGCTCATCTAACCACGTGCTATATGGACACGGTGGAACGGCTGCGCACGGAGCAAAGCTTGGAGAACGTTCAGTCCGGCGGCGACCGCGACAAGGATTTTCAGGTCTTTCAGATTCGCACTGCCCATCTCCAACATCCGATCTTTGGGATGTTGATCCACGATACAAGACTCCTGGACATGGTCGAGGGGCTGATCGGTCCGGATATCCGGCTGGTGCATTACCAGGGCCTCTACAAGCCGCCGCGCACCGGCGGGATCATTGGCTGGCACCAGGACAACCGCTATTTTGAGGTCGAGGGCGAGCGGACCGTCAGCGTCTGGCTGGCGCTGGACGACGCGACGGTCGAAAACGGCTGCATGTGGTATTTGCCGGGCGGCCACGACCGGATGCGGGAACACCGCCAGCTTTGGGATACCGACCAGAAAAAGGGTTTCTATTTCGCCATTGACGAGATCGATGAAAGCCACGCCGAGGCGGCGCCGGTCCCGGCGGGAGGCCTGTCGATTCACCATTGTCTGATGCCGCACAGGTCACTGCGCAATGAGACCGACCGACCCCGCCGGGGCCTGGCGATGCACTTCATGGACGCCAAGGCGCCGGATCCAGGGTTTTTGAAACGTGGTTTGCGTCCCGGCGCCACGCCGCTGCTGCGAGGGCGCGCCAATCCCGACACGATCCTGGGAACGGGACCGAGCAGATAGACAAGGCGCCCACCCTCTGGTCTCCTAGCTATGAACGGTAGGGGAGAGGGCGCATGTACACGGTCATTCGTGGCGGACGGTTGCTCGACATCGCCGGGCATTCCGCCGCAGACAGCGATATTCTGATCGAGAACGGCGCCTTTCGCGAGATTGGCCCGCCCGGTCTGGCGGTGCCCGAGGGTACGGCGGTGGTGGATGCCGGTGACCGGTTGCTGATGCCGGGTCTGATCAACGCCCACACCCACGGCCACGGCAGCCTCGGGCGTGGGCTCGGGGACCGGTGGTCGTTGGAATTGCTACTGAACGCCGGGCCTTGGATCTCAGGCGGGCGCAGCTTGGAGGACAAGTATCTCTCGGCGCTGCTGAACGCCGCCGAGCTGCTGAAGAAGGGCTGCACCGCCTGCTACGACCTCTATACCGAGATCCCGCTGCCGAGCCTGGAAGGCATGGACGCGGTGGGCCGGGCCTATCGCGACGCCGGCATGCGGGCGGTGATCGCGCCGATGATGGCCGACGCGACCTTCTTCCAGGCGATCCCCGGCTTGATGGAGGCGCTGCCACCGGACTTGCGCGCCCGTGTCGCCTCGGTGGCGCTGCCGGATCACGACGAAAGCCTGTTGGCCTGCAAGGCGGCGCTGGATGGCTGGAGCCATGACCGGGACCGAGTTCGCCTGGCCCTCGGCCCCACCATTCCCTTGCATTGTAGCGACGCTTTCATCCAGGCGGCAGGGCGCCTGGCCGAGGAATATGACGTCGGCCTGCATATGCATCTTGGCGAGAGCCGGGGCCAGGCGGTCAGCGGGATTAAGCGCTATGGCAAGACGCTGACCGCACATCTCGACGCCCTCGGTTTTCTGTCGCCGCGCTTCACCGGCGCGCATTGCGTTTGGCTGGACCCGGACGATATCGCCCGCATGGCCGACCAGGGCGCGTCGATCGCCCATAATCCGGGAAGCAATCTGCGCCTTGGCTCCGGTATCGCGCCGGCCCAGGCGATGCGCGCGCGCGGGGTGACCATGGGTATCGGCACCGATGGCTCGCAATGCTCGGACAATCAGAACATGTTCGAGGCGATGCGGCTCGCCTCTTTTGTCTCGCGGGTCGAGAAGCCCGACCCGGAGCAATGGCTGGCGACCGAACAGGTCCTCCATATGGCCACCGCCGGCAGCGCCGCGGCCTTGGGAATGGGGGATCTCATCGGTCGGATTGAGCCTGGCTATCGCGCCGATATCGTCATGCTGGATCTCGGCTCCATCGGTCTTATTCCCTTGAATGACCCGGTCAACCAAATCGTCCACGCCGAGGATTCGACCGCCGTCGCCGAGGTGATGGTCGACGGCAAGCTGGTGGTCAAGGATCGCAAGCTGGTCAATATCGACGAGAGCAAGCTGCGCCGCGACGTCGAGGCCGCCGTCGACCGTTTGACTGGCGCAAACGAGGAGGCACGGGCCTTCGCGGCGTTGCTGGAGCCGGTGGTTGGGCGGTTCTGCGTCGGCTTGGCGAGCCAGCCGTATCATATCCACCGGCATGTGGCGGGGTGAGGGCGGAAATTAATGTCCCCAACCGACTCTAGCGGACGAGCAAAACTTTAGATGATTCAACCGGTTCAGTCTAAAATCAAATTGGAACACTACCCTCATCTCGGCACGCTTCGCGCCATCGATCCGAACCACACTATGCCGGCTGGGAGGCTTTTATTTGGGAGCTTCCGGTTAAGATGGGCTTTGGTGTGCATATCCAACAGACGGACGCGACATAATCTAGACTGTCGTTCCGTCAACGGCCCGGAATCGCAGTTAATTTCATTCCCCACTTTCGCCCCGGTGCCTTAAACACTTACCCTCCCGGTATCGGACATTCAGATGAGAGGAGAATGATATACCCCGACTCTCCGCGGACCCGAAAAAGGCTGGTATTTTCGCTGAAGAGGGATTCTTATCG
>JAQBUJ010000028.1 GCA_027623845.1 Pseudomonadota bacterium | reverse complement strand
GATACCGTCACCGATAATTTTCGCGTCATCTCGCACCAGGGCTTTCGGGTTCTGGAGTGACCCTGGTATAGCTGCGCCTTTCCATCGTGCAGCTAGCCCCGAGTTTTGAGCGTTTTGCCAGCCGATCCGGCGCTGGTTGCCTGCCGATCATCGAACCGCTGTCCAGAGAAAAACTTCCAAAAAAACGACATCATCAATAAACTTGGCAAGCAACTAACTAAATAAACAAACCCTACCAAAAGCGGGCGTCGAGCTGTCACGTACCGCTCTCAAATCCCTAAGCAGGTTTCAAATCACGGGCCTCTGTGTTAGCTTCGATTTACACAAGCCTACGAACTAAAGTTGTGAAGCCACATGGTGTCGGTGACGCTGTGTGTGTGGGCAATTTCACGCGCCGTGCTTCCCGGGACGTATTTTCGATCCGCGCAAGCCATGAAGGTGCGCGCCAAATGCATGAGGGAGGAATAAATTTATGTCTGCCGATAACGCCTTTGAGGACATCAATGAGTCGAAAGCCAACATGGACTACATTTACAATGAGTCCGACCCAAGGGCTTACTTCCAAGAACTCAAAAAACTTGCCTATACCATCCCCGACGCCGCCAAACCGATCTTTCAGCAGCTCATCACCCACCTCCAGCGTCGCCAAGAACGGGCCGTTCACGTGCTTGACCTTGGGTGTTCCTATGGGGTGAACGCGGCACTGCTGAAATACGATCTGTCGATGCACGAACTTTATGATCATTGGAGCGATCGGTCTCTTGTCCAATCCGCCCCCGAAGACGTCGTCGCGCACGACCGGCACTTTATCGACAATCTCGACGAACAAGAGGACATCGTGGTGACTGGCCTCGATCAGGCCGAATCCGCCGTTGCCTTCGCCAAGGAGTCCGGACTTCTAGACGAGGGTCTCGCGGTCAATCTGGAAATCAGCTCCCTATCCAATACCGCAACGGAGATTTTGGCCGACGCCGATCTGGTAACGTCGACCGGGTGCGTCGGCTATATGACCGAGAAAAGCTTCGAACGTCTGTTGCCCGCCGTGACTCAGGGACGGTCGCCGTGGATCGGCAATTTCGTTCTGCGGATGTTCCCGTTCGACGCGATCGAGGAGACCTTGGCCAAATTTGGCTATGTGACTGAGAGGCTCGATGGCCAAACCTTTGTTCAACGTAACTTCGCTTCGGCCGATGAGCACGAGCAAGTACTCGACCAACTGCGCGATGGGGGTATCGACCCGACCAGCGGGGAGGTCGAGGGCCAACTTCTCGCCGAATTCTATCTGTCCCGCCCGAAGGCGGATGCGGTTGCCATGCCGATCGAACGCTTGCTTCAAGCGTGAATGCCGCTGTTCGGCTCCGTCCGCTTCGGGGCAAACTCGGACGAAATTTATTATAGCGCGGCTGCTTGTCTCACCGGTACCAAGCGTTAGATTGCCTCCACTAGCGGCTCTTGGCCTGGGTCTCTTGCAGGATCGAGGCGGCGGCGTCGGCCAGGACCTGGCAACCGGCGACGATATCGGCGTCGTGACTGTCCTCGGCGAAATCGTGACTGATGCCATCGATAGATGGGATGAACAGCATGGCGCAAGGAAGCTGCTCGTGGATCACCATGGGATCATGACCGGCGGCGCTGGGCATCCGGCGCCAGCGCCCGGGCGCTGTCCGCTCCGCCGCAGCGTCGATATGGGCCTGAAAGCCCTCGTCCATTTTTGACGGCCTGATGGGCGTGCGCGACGCAAGCACCTCGACGCCAATCCGCCCCCGGTCATGGATCTCGGCGCCGATTGCCTGGACGATGGCCTCCAGACGGTTGAGCAATGCCTCGTCCTGATCGCGGAACTGCAAGGTCAGCTCGGCCCGGCCCGGCACGATCGAGGAGGCGCCGGGCTCAATCGTCGCATCACCCATGGTCCAGACCGTGCGCTCGTTGGCGACGGTGGGAAACTCCTGATTGATCCGGTGCGCCATCTCGAACATGGCGGCGGCGGCGTCCCTGCGCCGGGCCATGGTGGTGGTGCCGGCATGGTTCTGCTCGCCGGTGAAGACGATACGGATGCCGCGGATGCCGACGATGGCGGTGACCACGCCGATTTGCTCCCCGGCATCCTCCAAATAGTTTCCCTGTTCGATATGCGCCTCAAGATAGCCGGCATGGCGGCCCGCCTCGATGGTCAGTCTGGGTACATCGGCCAGGCCGGCGCGGACCAGGGCGTCGGCCAGGGATTCGCCATCGCGCCCGGTCGCGGCGGCTTCATCCACCGGATCGAAGACGCCGCACCAAGACCGACTGCCGAGGCAGCCGAGGAAATTACCTTCCTCGTCTTGCCAGGAAACCGTATCGATGGCGAGATCGGCGGTCTCAGGGTCCTCGGCGCAGGCCCGCGCGACCTCCAACCCATAAATCACCCCAAGCGCGCCATCGAGCCAGCCTCCCTCGGGTTGGGTGTCGGAATGCGAGCCGATGATCAGCGCTGGCCCGTTCTTGCGCGAGCGTCCAAGCACGTTGCCCACGCCGTCCAGGGTCGCGTCCAGTCCGGCCTCTTCGTAGCGCTTCTTGAGCCAGCGCCGCGCTTCCATGTCGGTGTCGCTGAATGCCGGGCGGACCACCCCGTGGCCGACCGTTCCAATCGCCCGCAGGTCTCGCAGATCCTTAAGCAGACGCTCGGCATTGATCTTCGGCATGGCGAGGCTCCCGTCGATTGGTTTGGTTTCACCCAAGGCGGTGGCGACCATCCTATGCAGAGCCTGGCAAGGATGAAAGCCGTCGTTGCGTCGACGGGATGGTTGCGGCACCGTATCGTCGATACATAAACCCAAGGAGACTATTTCATGGCCCGCATTGCGATGGGAGGCAAGGCCATCCAAGGCGCCAGCGTCGGGATCCTGATGTTGCAAGCACGGTTCCCGCGTATCCCCGGTGATATTGGCAATGCCGGCACTTGGCCGTTCCCTGTGCACTATCGGGTGGTATCGGGCGCCAGTCCGGACCGGGTGGTGCGTCAGCGGGCGGTTGGGTTGCAGAACGCTTTTATTGACGCGGCCCAGGAGCTGGTGGCGATGGGGTGTGATGGCATCACCACCAATTGCGGCTTCCTGTCGTTAATCCAAAACGATCTGGCCACCGCCGTTGGGGTGCCGGTCGCGACGTCGTCCTTGATGCAATACCCGATGATCCAGTCGCTGTTGCCGCCGGGCAAGCGGGTTGGCGTGCTGACTATTTCTTCGGCGAGCCTCACCGCGGATCATCTCGCCGCCGCCAATGTGCCCTTGGATGCGCCGGTGGTCGGGACGGATGAGCTTGGTGGAGAGTTCACCCGGGTCATTGTCGGCAACGAGGACCGCCTTGATGTCGAGGCTGCCGAGCAGGATCTGTTGCAGGCGGCGGACGCCTTGGTGGAACGGCATCCGGATGTCGGGGCGATCCTGTTGGAATGCACCAATATGACACCGTATTCCGATGCCATCGCCGCGCATACCGGTCTGCCGGTGTTTGATATGTACGGCTTCATCTCGTGGTTCCAGACCGGGCTGCGGCCACGGCGTTTCAGTTGATCATGCGACCCGGATCACGATGATCGCGGTGCTCGCTTGGCGACCGTTTACCCCGGCGTTGCTGGTATTTCTGGCGATGCTGATCGAGGCTGTTCCGGCGCTCGGCCAGGCCTCGGATAAGCCGTCGTTGCCGGTTCACGGCATCGCCATGCACGGCGCGCCGAAATATCCCATCGATTTTGATCATTTCGACTATGTAAATCCCGATGCTCCGAAGGGTGGCGTGTTGCGGGTCGCGCCGGTCGGCAGCTTCGATACGCTCAACCCCTACAGTTTGGTTGGCGTACCGGCGGCTGGCGTGTCGTCACTGGTGTTCGAAAGCTTGCTGACCCGCGCCGGTGATGAGCCGTTCACGCTCTATGGACTGCTTGCCGAGCGCGTGGAGGCGCCGGATGACCGTCGCTGGGTGATCTTTCATCTCAACCCCAAGGCCCGGTTCCAGGGCGGTGCGCCGGTCACCGTCGATGATGTGATCTTCTCCTGGAAGCTGCTGAAGGAGCAGGGGCTGGCCAACCAGCGGGGCTTCTATCGCCGGGTCGAGACGGTCGAGCAGGTCGGCCCGCATGCGGTGCGGATGTCGTTCGCGCTGCCGGTCGACCGGGAGATGCCGTTGATCATGGGATTGATGGCGGTGTTGCCGCGTGCGGTGTACCAGGATTTGGATTTCCAGCGGCTTGGGATGACCCTGCCGGTCGGCAGCGGCCCGTATCGCCTTGCTTCGGTGGAGCCCGGTCGCGCCGTGGTTTATGCCCGCGATCCGGATTATTGGGGCGCGGATCTGGCGGTGCGGCGAGGCCAGCACAATTTCGAGGCGATCCGATATGACTATTACCGCGACGCTTCGGCGGCGTTCGAGGCCTTCAAGACCGGCGCGGCTTCGATCCGGCTGGAGCCGGACCCGGTTCGCTGGGCCACCGGCTATGATTTTCCGGCGCTCAGCGACGGCGCGGCGCGGCGCGGCGAAATCGCTCATGGCCGCCCGTCCGGCATGTATGCGATTGCGATGAATACACGCCGCCGGCCCTTCGGGTCACCGGCTGTACGCGAGGCGATGATCTTGGCCTATGATTTTGAATGGTCCAACAGAACCCTGTTCCATGCCGCTTATTCGCGCACCCGAAGCTATTTCGACAATAGCGCGTTGGCGTCATCAGGCCCGATGGACCGGCGGGAAAAAGCCTTGCTCGATGGCTATCTGACGGAGATCCCGGCGGTTGATCTGCAGCACGGGTATCGACCCCCGAAGGCCGATGGACGCGGGCGCCACCGGAAAAATTTACGTCAAGCCCAAGCATTGCTACGGCAAGCCGGGTTTCAAGTGCGCCAGGGCGTTCTGTTCGACCCGGTCACCGGCGCCCCCGTGGTTTTGGAATTGCCGCTGGTGCATCCGCGCGAGGAGAAGCTGGCGCTTGCGTATGCCAATGCCCTGAAGGTCTTGGGAATCACGTTGCGGGTGCGCACCGTCGACACCGCGCAATTCCAACGCCGATTGCTGGATTTCGACTTCGACATGGTTATCCATCATTGGGCGATGTCGCTGTCGCCCGGTAACGAGCAGGAGCACTATTGGAGCCGCGCCGCCGCGTCCCGGCCGGGTAGTCGAAACTATCCGGGCATCCAATCAGAGGCGATCGACCGGATGATCACCAAGCTGACCACGTCGCGAGAGCGAGAAGGATTTGTTGCCGCCGTGAAGGCGCTGGACCGACTGCTGCTGGCGGGCCGCTATGTCGTGCCGTTGTTCCATCTTTCCGCCGACCGCGTGGCCTGGAGAGCCGGCTTGCGGCGGCCCCGCACGACGCCTCTCTATGGCGTTTCGTTCGATACCTGGTGGTGGGACCCGTCCGCCGACACCCGATAGCGATAGACCCAGGCCGACATGGCGGCGGGGACGATCTCAATCCGCTCGGCCCGCCAGTTCTGCAGCGCAAAACTATTCGAGATCACCAGGGTTCCGTCACCGGCCTCCTGGTCCAGCTTGGCTTGCAAGCGCCGCATCGCATTGATCATCAAGTAACAAAACACCAGATCGGCATCGCCAAGCGGCATGCGCAGAAAATTGCCATAGCGGATTTCTAAGTTCGGCCGGCGCTGCACCAGTTGCCGCACCTTGCAGAACAACCAGGGCAATGGCGACAACTCGATACCGATGACTTTGGCGTCCGGAAACCGCGCCGCCAAGGCAAAGGCCAAGCGCCCCCAGCCGCAGCCCAAATCATAGGCGACGCGCGGCGTTTTCTCACCCGCGATCAGCTCGAACATTACCGGCAATACCAGGCGATGGGTCGGCATCGGCGGCACCCCGGTGATCACGGTGAAAACCAGGATGAGCAGGCCCGCCAAAAGCATGATGACAAGCGTGGTGGCCTCGTTTGCCGGCAGCGCCGTGATGTTGTCGAGGAAGTCGAGCATTGGATCTGCAATCATGCTAAGGCAATCAAGACGGGCGCGCGCCGCGTTCGCCCGGTCAGCAACAATGATCTATAGCTTCAGGCGAGCAATAGCGGTCTATAACAACAAATCACCCGAAGCGCGATGCGCCCCGTACCGTTGTTTGATTAATCTCGGATCGGGCCGCTGGTCGGAAACCTGGAATACCCCAAATGTCGATTTCCGAGAAACTAACCGGACTGAGCCTGCGCGATAACGCGCCGATTGCGATGGTTGGTTTGGGGCATGCGGCGACACATTGGATTGGCGCCACCTTCTACATGCTGCTGCCGTTCCTCGCCAATGCGCTGGGCCTGAGCTATGCCGAGACCGGTTTGCTGGTCAGCGTCATGCATGTCGGCTCGCTGTTGGCTAATTTCGGCAGTGGGCCGCTGGTCGATATGACCGGCCGTCGGGTGCTGTTCCAGGTAATGGCGGTGACGGTCGGGGCAATCGCGCTGGCTGGTCTTGGCGGCTTCGGGGGGATCGACGGGTTGGGATCACTGGCCTGGCTGGCGGCAATGGTCGCGATCATGGGGGTGACGGCGAATCTTTGGCACCCACCGGCGCTTTCCTATCTGTCCGAGCGGTTTCCACGAACCCGTGGTTATGCATTGTCGATCCATGCTCTTGGCGCCAGCCTTGGCGATACCTTGGCGCCTTTGGTGGCGGGTTTCCTGCTGATCCGAATGAGTTGGCAGGATACCGCCTCGGTGGCGGCGATACCGGCGCTTTGTGTGGCGCTGTTGCTTGCCGTGGCGATTGGGCCTAGCGCTCGGCGGGCGATGCACGGCAGGTCCAATCCTGGACTCGGCTTGAGAGCCTATTTCTCCAGTTTAGCCGGCGTGTTGCGCAATCGGGTCATCTTGTCGATTTGTATCATGAGCGGGCTGCGCAGCATGACGCAGAGCGGCTTGACGGTGTTTCTGCCTCTCTATCTGGCCAATGTCGCGGGGTCCGGCCCGTCCTTGATGGGGGCGGCGATGGCGGCTCTGCAAGCCGGTGGATTGGTGGCGACGCCGCTGGCGGGGATCTGGTCGGATCGGGTCGGCCGCCGACCGGTTGTCATGGCCGGGCTCACCGCCTCGACTGTGATCATTTGTTCGCTCAGTTTTCTGGGAGATGGAATAGCTTTCGTCGCCGGAATCTCACTGCTTGGCTTTGCCTTGTTCGCGATCCGGCCGGTCGTGCAAAGTTGGATGATGGACCTGACGCCGAAGAATATGGCGGGGTCGGCGACCAGTTTGATGTTCGGTACCCAGAGCGGTTTCAATATTTTAATGCCGGTAATCGGTGGATTGGTCGCCGATGCCTTCGGGTTGACGGCGGTTTTCTATCTGCTGGGCGTGACCATGCTGCTCAGCAATGCGGTGGTGTTCTTCCTGCCAAAAGAGAGTGACCGATAGGGGTCAGTTTTTTGACTTGCGGCCGGCATTGGTGATTGCGCGCGCCAGTTGCTCGGCATCGATGATCGCGTCCTGGTATTTCGCCCCGGTCAAAACCGTGCCTTGCAGCCGTGCTCCGGACAGATCGGCTCCCTGCATATCGGCGTCATTGAGCCGGGCGCCGGACAGATCCGCGCCGCGCAAGTTGGCGTCGACCAAGTTGGCCGACCAGAGACGCCCGGTTGCCTGACCGTTGGCGTCGCGGATATCCACGGCGGTGATCGTTGCGCCGATCAGCCTGGCGCCGGATAAATCGGCATTGTTTAAATTGACGCCCCCGAGATCGGCGTCGCGCAAATCAGCGTTGCGAAGGTTAGCGCCGGTGAAATCCGCCATGACCAGGCCGCATCGCCGCATGATAGCGCCTTCCAAAATCGCCTCGCTCAAATTGGCGCCGGCGAGATTGGCGTCCGATAGATCGACATTCGACAGGTCGACCTTCGCCAGTTCCGCGCGTGTGCCGCCGCGCCCCTGCTCACGGATCCAGAGTTCGTGTTCATCGACGATCCGGCGGACCGTGCGGGAACGGTCGCCGCTACCGGAAACCAATTGCGCGCCGGTCAGATCGGCCATGGATAGGTCGACATTGTCGAGCGTCGCCCCCTGTAGATCGGTTCCGCGCAGGCTTGTGTTATGCAGGGTCGCCCCGTTTAAATTGGCGCCGTTCAGTTTGGCTCCGACGATCATCGCGTCGGTCAGATTGGCGCCGGATAAATCAGCGCCGATCAGGTTGGCCCCTTCCAGGATCACGCCGGTTAGATTGGCGCCACACATAAGCGTCTTTTCCAAATTGGCGCCAACCATGCTGGAGCGGGTAAGATTAGTGCCGGAAAGATTGGCCTGCCCCATCTCGATTTCATCCATCTGCGAGCGCATCAAATTGGCCCGTATCTGCATGGCCTCGCCGCCTGGATTGTCGCTGATCAACGCGCCGCCACGAAGGTCGGCTTCCTTCATAATGGCGCCGGAGAGGTTCGCCTCGCGGATCGAGGCGCCTCGCAGCTCGGCGCGCGTCAGATTGGCGCCACGCAGCTCCGCACCATCGAGATTGGCGCAGAACAGATCGGCATAGCTAAGATCGGCATTGGACAGCTTGCTGTGGGCCAAATTGGCGCCCGAAAGTCTCGCCGATTGCAAGTTCGCACGGGTTAGCTGAAATCCGGACAGGTTCATGCCGGAAAGATCAGCGCGAGCGCCGCCCGGCTTGCGCTGCAGCCACTGTTCGTGGCGCGAGATAACTTCCAGGATCGCTTCCGGCGTCATGACGAGAAATCCAACTCGATTGGCCCGCAGCATTTCGTCCGCGCCCTAGCGACGGGACGAAGGATTACCGACAAAGATTCAGCGGATGTTTTAGGCCCAACCATCAACGATCACTCTGAATATGCTGCTGGGGTTTGGGGCGTCGGAATAAAATTGCGGGTCGATCCGCACATTCCACTCCAGCTCTTCGCAGCGTATTGC
The DNA here is from genome assembly GCA_027623845.1 of Pseudomonadota bacterium. Classification (GTDB taxonomy): domain Bacteria; phylum Pseudomonadota; class Alphaproteobacteria; order Thalassobaculales; family Thalassobaculaceae; genus JADHLJ01. Next base: position 3,888 of record JAQBUJ010000028.1, on the reverse strand, counting down.
CAGAGCAATGTAGCCGTCGGTCTCTTTGATGTTTTCAACCGTGATTGCAAGATCGGTAATAGAGGTGTCGCGCAAAGGCTCGCCGTTCACAGCCTTCAAGGAATAGGCTACGAAACCACCGCCGGGCGTGCCGGAGGCGTCATCTCTGTTTTGCGACACGTCGTCAACCACATTCATTTTGAGATCCTGCAATTGCCGGCTGATCCAAGTCAGGGTTTCAAGTCTTCCCGTCTCCGTCATCGTCTTAAGTCCGGTTGGGTCATCGATTTATCAACCATCGCCAAGATAAATCACGGGTTGCAAGCGCCGAATCGACGGTCGAGCGTCTCTTTTGCCTCAAGCCTAACGCCTTCAGTATGGTTAGTTGAGCAAGCTGAGAGCCGCTTTTCTTCAGGCTACTTCGAGGCACTGCGATCACGATTTCTTCCAGTCTGGCACCCTAGCCATCAATTTCGTGCTGTTTACATACGGTCAATCGGAACCATTATGGCACGAATATCAAGGGTATCTACGATTCCTCGCCAGTGATCGCAACATCCAACTGCTCCATCACGAATGACGCGTCCGTGAGATTGCAGTTGGTGATGTCTGCGTCCGTCAAGTTCGCGCCGGTCAAATCCGCATGCCCAAGATTAGCCGACCTGAGATCCGCCTTGGTCAAATTGGCATTTTTCAGCTTTGTGCTCGATAGGTTGGACGGCCAAAGGCGTCCGGTTGGTTCGCCTTTGGAATCTTTTAAATCCACCGGGCCGATATGGGCGCCCGTAAGATTTGCGCCGCCAAGGTCGGAATTGCCGAAATTGACCCCCTCCAAGGTAGCGCCTTGCAGGTTGGTTCCCTGCAGGTTCGCCTTTGAGACATCCGACATCACCAGCAACGCGTTCGATAAATTGGCCCCGGTTAGATTAGCTCCGCACAGATCCGCGCCCGAAAGGTTTACCGAAGAGAGATCAATATGGGAAAGATCGGCGTTGCGCAGGATGGCCCTTTCCCCAAGCTGGCCATCTTCTCGAATCCAAACATAGTGGTTGTTCAGAACATCGCGAATTTCCTGGGGCAGCGTGTCTTCGTCCCGAACCAGATTCGCCCCAGCCAGATTGGCCGCTGACAGATCGCAACCTTCCAGATTGGCGCCTGAAAGATTGGCGTGTTTCAAGATGGTGTTGTCGAACAGCGCGCCTTCCAGGTTAGCGTCCTGTAGATTGGCGCCGGCCAGATCCGCGTCCGCCAAAATGCAGCCCGACAGATCGGCCCCGGTTAAATCCGCATTGCGTAGGTTGACCCCGGTAAGGTTGGCCCCGGCCAATTGGGCGCCCACCAGTTTGATGTGTTGCATCGAGGAATTCGACAGATCAGCGCCATGTTGATTGCTGGTCGGGCCGTCTCGGGTGCCTTCATCGTCATCGCTCCCGAACATCAAAGAGCCGCCACGCAAATCCGCGCCGTTTAAATTCGCTCTATCCAAATTGACGTGGCGCATGTTGGCGCCACGCATATCGGCGTTCTGCATGTTCGTGGCTTTAAGGTCCGCCCCATCGAGCACCGCGCAGAACAGATCGGCTTCCTCGAGATTGCCGCCGGAAAGGATGACTCGGCTAAGGTCGGCCCCCGATAATTTGGCTAATTTCAAATTGGCGTCACTCAGGGTGAAGCCCTGCAGATTGGCGCGCAAAAGATTTGCCCGGCCGCCGCCTTGCCCCCGGTCCAACCACTTCTCATGGTCATCGAGAATTTGCACAATTTCTTGCGGTGTCACCGCGCGTCGTCCCTTCGCCAATTAGGTAAAATAAGTGATCGCCGCCCCCAAAGCCAGTCGACCACAAAGCCCGCAAGGATACTATGGGTTTGGCGTCCCGCAAGCATTGGTTTGGATTTCTCAATCGGATGGGGGTTTTCGTGCCCGGAACAACGGCAGCCAATGGCGCTTTGCCTCTCGCCGTTGCATCCGGCCGTGCGGCGGTATATGCGGGGTTAACGATGTGCCGCGGAGCTGCGCGGCGATGGAGACGGCGTATGGCGTTCAACGCACCAGATATAACCGCGTTTTTGCACGAGCGGTCGTCGACAATCTCATATTTGGTGGCTGACCCGGCGACCGGTAAGGCGGCGGTGATCGACCCCGCCGTTGACTTCGACCTCTTGACCGGACGCCTCGATAGTACGCCGGCCGACGCTATCGCCGCCGCCGCCGAAAGTCGTGGGCTGATGGTGGAGTGGATCCTCGAGACCCATGTGCACGCCGACCATGTCACCGGCGCCCAGCATCTTCGCCAGCGCCTCGGTGGGCGCGTCGCCATTTCAAAGCGGATCACCGAAGTTCAAACAGCCTTTGCCCCTGTCTATGGCGAAGATGAACGGTTTTGTCGCGACGGCTCGCAGTTCGACCATTTATTTGAGCCGGATGCGCTATTCTCCATCGGCAGGATCGAGGCGCGGGCGATCCCGACTCCTGGCCATACGCCTGCGTGCATGAGCTATTTGATCGGGGATGCGGTATTCGTCGGCGATAGTATCTTCATGCCGGACTTCGGAACCGCGCGCTGTGATTTTCCCGGCGGCGACGCTGCGGAACTTTACCAATCCGCCCGGCGGATCCTGTCACTGCCGGATGCGACACGGGTTTTCGTTGGCCATGACTATGGGCCTGGTGGGCGTCCGATCTCGTGGGAAAGTTCGGTTGGCGAGCAGAAACGCAGCAACAAACATGTTGGCGACGGTATCGTGCCGGAGCGGTTCATCGAAATGCGTAAGGCGCGTGACGCACAACTCGGGCTTCCGGCGATGATCATCCCGGCGATCCAAATAAACATGCGGGCCGGAAAATTGCCGGAACCGGGCGCCAACGGAATCTCTCACATCAAGGTGCCGGTCAACGGTTTTCCGGGCGTGGTTTGAACCGCTCGGTAATCCCGGTCGCACGAGGCGGGCCTATTCAGCGGGTTGCGGCGTTTCCACGGGCGCCTTGGCCGGTCGATCCGGCGTCTTGGCGGCGCCGCTCCCCTCGATCGCCGCCAGGAACAGCGAGAGCATCGGCGGTATAATCAGTAGGGTCAGCACGGCGGACAGAGCCAAACCGCCGATCACCACTGAGCCTAATCCGCGATAAAGCTCAGACCCGGCGCCGGGAAACACCACCAGCGGCAGCATGCCCAGCACGCTGGTCAGGGTGGACATGAAGATCGGTCGAATTCGGTTCCGGGTGGCTTCCAATATAGCGGCATCGGGCGTCATCGCGTCGGCGCGAAGATGGTGCAGGGTCTGATGCACCAACAAGATAGCGTTATTGACGACGATGCCGATCAAAATGACGAAGCCGAGCAAGGTCAGCATGTCCAAGTTTTGCCGTTGGAACTGGCTCAGCACTACCAAGCCAATGACGCCGCCCGCCGCCGCGACCGGTACCGAGAGAATGATGATCAGCGGGTAGAGAAAGCTCTCGAACAGGACCGCCATCACCAAATAGACGATGATCAGGGCCATCACGAGATGCACCACCATCTCATCCCAGGTTTCGGTCAACTTGTCGGCAGTGCCGGACATTTGCAGTTTGATACCCGGTGGCACGCCCTCGGCTTGCAGGGCCAGGATGACCTCGCCTCGGATCAGGTCCATCGCCACTTCAAGCGGCATGTCGGCCGGCGGCTTGATCTGCAAGGTGATGGTTCTAAGGCGCTCGCGGTGCCTAATCTCGGTTGGCCCTGAGGTAACCACGATTTCGGCCAGACTGCTGGCCGGGACGATCATCCCGTCATTGGTGACTACCGGCAGATTGTTGATCCCCTGGGTCTCTAGAATGTGACGCTGAGGCCCGCGAAGGGTGAGGTCGATGCGCTCGCCTTCGACGGTGATCTCGGCGACGCGTAGACCGTCATTGAAAGCATCCACGGT
>JAQBUJ010000027.1 GCA_027623845.1 Pseudomonadota bacterium | reverse complement strand
GAATGAATCACAAAACACTAAATATGGGAATCCCTCGCGAGTCAGCCTCAGCGCAAATTGGTATAAGACAGCCACCCGGGCCAAGCTCAACCCTGCCGGCGGTCAAAGAACGGCTGGATCATCCGTTGCGGCTCATCGGTCTCGAAGGCCTTGGCGAAAGCATCGATGCCGGCAGTGATCCCCTCCTCCAGCGGCAGGCGTTCCCATTCAGCCACCAGAGCCTTCTGCGCCCGCACCGCGACCGGCCCGGACGCGGCGATGGCCCCGGCGATCCGATCGATCTCGCCGTCCAGGCTGGCCGCCGGGACCAAGCTTTCCAGAAAGCCCCAGTCATAAGCGGTCTTGGCGTCGATGTTCTCAGCCGACAGCACCAGATAGTTCGACCGTCCCCAGCCAACCAACCGCGGCAGCAGCGCCGCCTCGATCACCGAGGGAACGCCGATCCGGACCTCGGGCATGCCGAAGACGGCGTTCTCGGAGGCAACGCGCAGATCGCAGGCCGCCGCCAGCTCCATCCCGGCGCCAAGACTGTAGCCGTTGACCCTGGCGATCACCGGCACCGGCAGCTTACGGATCAGCACGAACAGATCATGCAAGGCGCTGATGAACGCGCGACCGGTATCGGCGTCGAGGGTGCGCAGCTCGTTGATATCGGCGCCGCCGACAAAGGATTTCGGCCCGGCCCCGGTCAACACCACCACCCGCAACGCCGGATCGTCGGCAAGGCTGGTGAAGGCGGCGATCAAGGCGTCGATGCTGGCCCGGTCGAGGGCGTTAAGTTTGTCCTGGCGGTCAAGGGTGACAGTGACGATATCGCCGGTACCGGCGGCGCGGCGGTCGATGCTAACAGACATTCAGCTATCCTCTACATCGGTTGGCTCGCCGCCCAGGTCACGGATCAATTGGCGCACTTCCTCACTCGCCGGCTCCAGGCGGGCGACGTCGGTGCCGCGCAGCACCAGGGTGGTGCCATAGGTGCCGGCGCGAAAATACGGATAGCTGCCGATGGCTATATCCGGATAGCGCGCCTGAATTTCGCCAAGCCCGGTCGCTACCTTGCCCTCGCCGAGATTGGAGATCACCGCCATGGAATGCACCTTGGCGCCGCTCCTCAGGGTCGGCAGCAGCTCCTTGACCATCGCCTGGAAGATTCTCGGCACGCCGGCCATGACATGCACGTTCTCGACGGTGAAACCGGGCGCCGCGGAAACCGGGTTGAGGATCAGGGTCGCGCCGTCGGGGGTGCGGGCCATCCGCATCCGGGCCTCGTTCAGATCCACCCCGACATTGCCGGCATGAGCGGTCATCCGCTTCACCGCATCGGGATGATGCGAGACCCCGAGGTCGAAGGACTTTGCCACCGAGTCGCAGGTTATGTCGTCATGGGTCGGCCCGATGCCGCCGGAGGTGAACACATAATCATACTTACCGCGCAGCGCCCGCACCGTGTCGGCGATCTCGTCCTCGTCGTCGCTGATCACCCTGACTTCCTTCAGGCGAATCCCGGCCTCAACCAGCTCGTCGGCGATGAAGCCGAGATTGGCGTCCTTGGTCCGGCCGGACAGGATCTCGTCACCGATGATGATGAAGGCGGCGGTGACGGTCTCCGGCGAGACTGTTGCAGCTGGCTTATCTAGAGGTGTTTCTGGGGGCATGGATGGTTTCTTCAATCGGTTCGACGGGGTAAAAGCAAGCGGAACCATCGCCCATCGGACCCGGTCATGCAACTGCCCCCGCTTTATCCCGGCCGCCTCATCAAGCGCTACAAACGCTTCCTCGCCGATGTCCGGCTTGATAGCGGCGAGGAACTGACGGCGCATTGCCCGAACCCCGGCGCGATGACCGGTTTGCAAGAGCCTGGCTCGCCGGTTTGGCTGTCACGCTCGGACAATCCGAAGCGCAAGCTTTCCCATACTTTCGAGCTGATCGAGACGTCCGGTGGGCTGGTCGGCATCAATACCGGCCATCCCAATGCGATCGTCGCCGAGGCCATCGCGGCTGGTGCGATCGCCGCGCTTGCCGGCTATGCCACGCTCCGGCGCGAGGTGAAATACGGTGAACGCTCACGCATCGATATTCTATTGGAAGACCCGGATCGCGGCCGCTGCTGGGTTGAGGTGAAGAACGTGCATCTGAAGCGCGATGACGGCCCCAACCCCGGCGCCGCCGAGTTTCCCGACTCCGTCACCCTGCGCGGCGCCCGGCACCTGCAGGAGATGTCGAACCAGGTCCGGGCCGGAGACCGGGCGGTGATGGTTTATCTGGTGCAGCGGATGGATTGCGACCGGTTTTGCGTCGCCGGCGATATCGACCCGGGATACCAAGCGGCGCTGACAAGCGGGCTCGAGGCCGGTGTCGAGGCGCTGTGTTTTGACACCGCGATCACCACCGAGACCCTTACCATGCGCGACGCGCTGCCGCTGGATTTGGTGTGAACCCCCGGGACCTCCGCGTCCGCCTCTAACCAAACAGGCTGATATCCACCGGCAGCCGCTTGCGGCCCCAATCGCCGCGCGGACCGTCGAAGACCCCGGCGGTCACCGTGCCGCAGGTAGTGCAGGCGCCGCTATCCGACAAGGCCCAGTCCGACAGCTCGTACCAGTTCCGCCCGATTGTCCGGGCGCCGCAGCAATGGCAATAGGAGGACTGCCGGCCAAGGTCGTGGGCATTGCCGATATACGCGTGGCGAACCCCGTTGCTCAGCGCCACCCGCCGGGCCATGGCCAGGGTGTCGAAGGGGGTGCGCGGCTTGTCGAGCATGCGGTAATCCGGGTGGAAGGCCGAGAAATGCATCGGCACGTCCGGCCCGAGGTTTTCCACCACCCAGCCGGTCATCTCGTCGATCTCGCGCTCGCTGTCATTCTCGCCGGGGATCATGAGATTGGTGATCTCGAACCAGACATCGGTCTCGTGCTTCAGATATTTCAGGGTCTCCAGCACCGGCGCCAGCTGGCTCTTGGTGACATCGCGATAAAACCGCTCGGTGAACGCCTTCAGGTCGACATTGGCGGCGTCGATCTTCTCGAAGAACGCCGCCCTGGCCTGGTCGGTCACATAGCCGGCGGTGACCGCGACCGTCCGCACCCCGACCGCACGGCAGGCGTCGGCGATATCGCGGGCATATTCGTGGAAGATGATCGGGTCGTTATAGGTGAAGGCGACCGAGGCGCAGCCCATGCGCTGGGCCGCCCGGGCGATCGCTTCCGGCCGCGCCTCGGCCTGCATGCTATCCATCTCGCGACTTTTCGAGATGTCGTGGTTCTGACAGAAGTTGCAGGCGAGATTGCAGCCGGCGGTGCCGAAGGACAGCACCGAGGTGCCGGGCAGGAAGTGATTGAGTGGTTTTTTCTCGATCGGATCGATGCAGAACCCCGAGGACCGGCCATAGGTGGTCAGCACGATGGCGTCGTCCTGGCGCGCCCGCACGAAACAAAGACCGCGCGCGCCCTCCTTCAGCTTGCAGAACCTGGGGCACATCTCACACTGCACCCGGCCATCCTCAAGCATCGTCCAATATTCGGTCGACACAATCGGGCCCTTGCCGCTGATCGGTGGCGGCGGTGATTCCACTAAGGTCGGCGTGTCCGTCGTAACTTCGGCCATGGCCAGGGCCTCTCTGCATGGTTTCTTGCGCCTGGATCCTATGATAAGCCATCGGCATGGCTCTCGACAGCACATCCGAACGGGTTCGCGCGCCGCACATGGCCGGCACTTGGTATCCCGCCGGGGATAACGAATGCGCCGACATGGTGTTGGCCTGCCTGGACAAGGGCCTGGAATCGCCGGTGCCCGATCCCAAGGTGATCGTCGCACCGCATGCCGGCTTGGTGTTTTCCGGCGAAATCGCCGGAACCGCGTTCCGAACCTTGGCGAACCATCGAGAGCGGATCAAGCGGGTGGTGATCATCGGGCCGGCGCACCGGGTCGGCTTCAAGGGGCTGGCGACCACCAGCGCCGACGCCTGGGCGACGCCGCTGGGCACTGTGCCGGTGGATTGGGGCGCCCTGCGTAAACTGATGCCGCTACCGGGCTTCAGTGTCCTGGACAAGGTTTTCGAGGGCGAGCACAGCCTGGAGGTGCATCTGCCGTTCCTGCAGCCGGTGCTGGACGATTTCACCATCGTGCCGATCCTGGTCGGCGACGCCAGCGCCGAGCTGGTGCGTGAGGCGTTGTCGTTGGTTTGGGGCGGGCCGGAGACGGTGATCTCGGTCTCCTCCGATCTCTCGCATTTTCACGATCATGCAACGGCGGTCGAACGCGATCAGGCGACGACGCGCCATATCGAACTGCTGCAGCACGAGAAGATCGATGGCAACGGCGCTTGCGGTCACCGGGCGCTGGCCGGGGCATTAGAGCTGGCGCGGACCCATGATCTCAGGGTCACCCATCTCGATGTGCGCAATTCCGGCGATACCAGAGGTGGCCGCGACCGGGTGGTCGGCTATGGCGCCTATGCAATGGAATACGCCGAAAGCGCCCGGATTTCCGACGCCGATCGCCGGCAATTGCTGGGGGCGACCCGGCAGGCGCTGCAATTCGGGGTCGAAAATGGCCGGGCGCCGACGGTGAATTACGGCCCCGGTGTGTCGAAGTCGCTGACCGCCATGCGGGCCAGTTTCGTCTCCTTAAAGATCAACGGCCGGCTCCGCGGCTGTATCGGCTCGGTGGTCGCGCATCAGGCGCTGCTGCCGGATGTGGTCGCCAATGCCTATAAGGCCGGGTTCGGCGATCCCCGCTTCGGGCCGCTGACTCTGGAGGAGTTGGAGCAGCTTGATATCGAGGTATCGCTGTTATCCTTCCCCCGGCTCATGCAATTCGAGGACGAGGCGGATCTTGTCCGCCAGGTCCGTCCGGATAAGGACGGTCTGATCTTGCAGGACCAGGGCCGGCGCGGGTTGTTCCTGCCCAGCGTTTGGCAAGGCCTGCCCAAGGCCGAGGACTTTATCCGGCAACTGAAGCGCAAAGCCGGTTTCGAGCTTGACCACTGGTCGGATCAGCTACGGGTGTTCCGCTACACGACCGAGACTTTCAGCGAGACTTTTCGCCCCGTCGGATGATGAGGGCGGATGATGAGGACGAATGATGAGGGCGGGTGACCGGTCGGGCGAGTGGGATTAAAGCCCCTCATCCTCGCCCGTAGAGCCCGTCCAGCCGCTCCCAATAAGCCTCACGGATCTTGTGGCGGCGGATCTTCAGGGTCGGGGTCATCATCGTGTTGTCGGTGGTGAAAGCCTCGGTGGCGATGGTTACCCGGCGGACCTTTTCAATCTGCGACAGGTTGGCGTTGATCCGCTCCATCACGCCGGCGATCGCCTTGGTGAAATCTTCGTCCCCGGCGAGCACGGCTAGATCGGCTGGCGCGTCGTTGGCCTTGGCCCATTCGCTGACAAACTCCTCCGACGGCACGACGACGCCGACCAGATAGGGCCGCTTGTCGCCATAGACCATGGCTTGAGCGATCTCGGTCTCCAGGGTGATGACGCCCTCGACCCGGGCCGGGGCGATGTTGTCGCCGCCGGAATTGACGATGATGTCCTTCTTGCGATCGGTGATCCGCAGATAGCCGTCATCCTCGATCACGCCGATATCGCCGGTATGCAGCCAGCCGTCGACGATGGTCGCGGCCGTCGTCTCCTGGTCGTGCCAATAGCCTTTCATCAGCAACTCGCCACGGACCAGGATTTCGCCATCCCCGGCGATCTTGATCTCGACATCGACGAGCGCCGGGCCGACGGTCTCGATGCGGGTCTTGGAAGGCCGGTTGCAAGCGATAACCGGTGAGGCTTCGGTTTGGCCATAGCCCTGCAGGATACCAACGCCGAGCGATAGAAAGAACGTGCCGATATCCGGATTGAGCGCCGCGCCGCCGGACACGAAAGTTTTCAAGCGCCCGCCAAACCGCCCCGCCACCTTTTTGCGCACCAGCAGATCAAGCACCGCGTTTTGCAGCTTCTCGCCGAATGTCAGGGCCTCCGGCGTCTCGTGCCGCTTCTGACCAAGTTCAAGCGCCTTGGCGAACAGTTGCGCCCGCCGGCCGCCAGCCTGCTCGACGCCGCGCTTGATCCGGTCGTGCAATACCTCATAGAGACGCGGCACGGCGGTCATGATCGTCGGTCGGGTTTCCTGCAGGTTCAGGGCGATCTTGTCCGGTCCCTCGGCGTAATAGATTTGGGCGCCGATCGAGATCGGAAAGAACAGGCCGCAGGTATGCTCATAAGAATGCGACAGCGGCAGCAGCGACAGAAACACCTCGTCACCGAGACCCAGCTCCTTCAGCAGATCATACGCGGCATAGCAATTGGCCAGGATTGAGCCATGGGTCAACATGACCCCCTTGGGTTGCCCGCCGGTGCCGGATGTATAGATGAAGCAGACGACATCATCGCGCGCCAAGGCCGCAGCGCTCTCGCGGATGTCATCCGGCTCGGTGTCGCCCATCGCCGCCACATAATCCCAATGCAGGCTGCGCACGCCGGCCTGGGTATCGGACGCCGGCGCTTCCATCGAAATCACGATGTCGCAAGCGTCGGCGCTGCGGGCGGCGGGAAGCACCCGCCGGGCCAATCGCTCGGTCGAGACGATGGCGACCTTGGCCTCGGAATGATCGAGAATATACAAATAATCGTCGGTGGTGTTGGTGGTATAGGCCGGCACGCTGATCGCGCCGATGGCGCCGATCGCCAGGTCGGCGACGACCCATTCCGGGCGATTCTCCGAGACGATGACCACCCGGTCGCCCTTCTCGACGCCAAGAGCCTTTAGACCGCGGCCGAGCCGACTGACCTGTTCCGCCGTCTCGCCATAACTGCGCGATCGCCAGGCGCCGTCGTGCTTGTCCCAGAGGAACGGCTTGGGTCCAAGCGCCGCCGCTTGGTCGAAGAACATCGTTGCGAGATTGCGTACTGCCTTGTAGTCCATTGCCCACTCCCGGCGCGCGGCCCATATACTCGCAGAGTCCGTCCCCGCACGCGCGGCGGCGCGCCAAGGAAAATCACTATCAGATGGATACCCTTATGGCCGATGCAGCACAATCCGATCTTGGTGTCTTGCCCGAGTGGAACCTGGCTGATCTTTATCCCGGGCCGGCCTCCGAGGCTCTGTCCGGCGACCTCGACGCGGCGGCGCGGGACGCCAAAGCCTTCAAAACCCGCTTCGGCGGCAAGGTCGCAGGGCAATCCGGCCGAGACCTTGGCGGCGCCATTGCCGAGTACGAACGTCTCGACGAGATCATCGGTCGGGTCATGTCCTATGCCCAGCTGGTCTATTCCGGCGACATGTCCAGCGCCGAGAACGGCAAGTTTTATCAATCCATGCAGGAACGGGTGACCGAGATCGGCAGTGACCTGCTGTTCTTCGGCCTGGAGATCAACCGGATCGAGGACGCTGATCTGGAGGAGAAACTGCAAGCCCCGGAACTGGCGCATTATCGCTCCTGGCTGCGCGACGTCCGGGTGTTCCGGCCGCATCAGCTTTCCGACGAGTTGGAGGAGATGCTGCACGAGAAAAGCGTCGCCGGGCGCGGCGCCTGGATGCGATTGTTTGACGAGACCATGGCCGGCCTGCGCTTTGAGATGGACGGCAAGGCGCTGACGGCGGCCGAGGTGCTGGACCGGCTTTCCCACAAGGACGGCGCGGTCCGTGAGGCGGCGGCCCGCTCGCTGGCTAAGGTCCTGGGCGCCAATACCAAGCTGTTCGCGCTGGTCACCAATACGCTGGCCAAGGACAAGGAGGTTGAAGACAAGTGGCGCAAATATCCGCAGCCGATCTCGTCGCGCAACCGGGTCAATCAGGTCGAGGATGAGGTCGTCGAAGCCTTGGTGGATGCGGTCTCCAGCCGCTATTCCCGGCTCTCGCACCGCTATTATGCGATCAAGGCAAAATGGTTCGGGGTCACGCAGCTCGACTTCTGGGACCGCAACGCGCCGCTGCCCGACGATGATGACACGGTAATCGGCTGGGATGAGGCCCGGCGGACGGTGCTGGACGCCTATGGCGCCTTTTCGCCACAGATGGCGAAGATCGGCGCCCGGTTCTTCACCGACAACTGGATCGATGCGCCGGTGCGTCCGGGCAAGGCGTCGGGGGCCTTTTCACACCCCACCGTGCCCAGCGCGCATCCCTATATCCTGCTGAACTACCAGGGCAAGACCCGCGACGTGATGACCCTGGCCCATGAGCTTGGCCACGGGGTGCATCAGGTTCTCGCCGCCGGCCAGGGCCATCTACTGGCCGACACGCCGCTGACCCTGGCCGAGACCGCCTCGGTATTCGGCGAGATGCTGACCTTCCGCTCGATGCTGGCGGCGCGCAGCGATCCCAAGCAGCGCCGGGTTATGCTGGCCTCGAAGGTCGAGGACATGCTGAACACCGTGGTCCGGCAGATCGCCTTCCACCAGTTCGAGACCCGGGTCCATGGCGAGCGCCGCAACGGCGAGCTGACCCCGGACGCGATCGGCGATATCTGGATGGACATCCAGCACGATAGCCTGGGACCGGCGATCCGCTTCGACGACGACTACCGGGCGTTCTGGACCTATATCCCGCATTTCATCCACTCGCCGTTCTATGTCTATGCCTACGCTTTCGGGGATTGCCTGGTGAATTCGCTCTATGCGGTCTACCAGGATGCCGAACAGGGCTTTGCCGAGAAATATCTGGAAATGTTGGCGGCTGGCGGCACCCTCAGACACCAAGAGCTATTGGCGCCATTTGCCCTGGACGCCGGCGATCCGGCATTTTGGAGCAAGGGCCTGGCGGTGATCGAGGGGTTCATCGACGAGTTGGAGGCGATGGAATAGCCGAACGATCCGCCTCATTCACTCTCCGCCGTCGTCCTGACGCACGGCAGGACCTACGCGTGAGCAGGGTCAACGGGGCGGATAGGGGAGCAAAAGGAGCCATTTCCCGCCATTCATACCACCCAACCGCCTCAGGCTTCGGCCCTGCCGTACGCCAGGGCGACGGTTGTGATGTGTTGAAAAGTGAACGACACCCGGTGCACCGGCGCGCGCCCTGGAAAATCTCCGCCGTCGTCCTGGCGAACGGCAGGACCCACGCCTGAGAACGGCCAACGGGGCGGATGGATGAGTAAAAGGAACCATTTCCCACCAGTCGCGACACCCAACCGCCTCAGGCTTCGGCCCTGCCGTGCGCCAGGGCGACGGTTGTGATGTGTTGAAAAGTGAACGACACCCGGTGAATCGGCACCGCTTCCCCGGCCCCTCCGCCGTCGTCCTGGCGCACGGCAGGACCTACGCCTGAGAACGGTCAATGGGGCAGATGGGGGAGAAAAAGGTACCATTTTCCGCCAGTCGCGACACCCAACAGCCTCAGGCTTCGGCCCTGCCGTTCGCCAGGGCGACGGGGGTGATGTGTTGAAAAGCGAACGACACCCGGCCTGCCGTTCGCCGGGACGACGGCAGAGGTTTCCCCCGAACAGCAGTGAGCGTAGGCTGGGACGACAAGTCGAAACGATTTTGCCAACTTTATCGCCGCCCCCGGGAGCGCCGACGGATGAGCAAGCTTGACGAACTGGAAACCCATCTCAGCCCCTTGCCGAGGATGGCGCTGGCCGCCGTGCCGACGCCGATTGAGGCGATGCCTCGGCTAACCGAGGCGGTCGGTGGTCCGTCGCTGCTGGTCAAACGCGACGACATGACCGGCTTCGCCACCGGCGGCAACAAGGCCCGGCAGTTGGAATACTCGATGGGCGCCGCTATCGCCGCCGGGGCCGATATGCTGTTGGTGACCGGTGCGGTTCAGTCCAACTACATGCGCACCGCCGCCGCCGCCGCCGCCAAGCTGGGCATGGCGTGCCATCTGCAGTTCGAGAATCGGGTGCCGGGCATGGATGCCGGCTATCACAGCAATGGCAATGTGCTGCTCGACCGGCTGTACGGGGCCACCACCTCGACCTTTCCGGTCGGCGAGGACGAGGCCGCCGCCGACGCCAGCATCGCGGTGATCGCCGAAGAGCACCGGGCCAAGGGCCGCACGCCTTATCTGCTGACCCTATCCGCCGACACCAAGCCGCTGGGGGCGCTCGGCTATATGCGCTGCGCCGCCGAGATCCTGGACCAGATCGCCGGCGGCGAGCCGGCTTTTGACGCGATCGTCGTGCCAAGCGGCAGCGCCGCCACCCATGTCGGGATCCTCCTCGGTTTGCGCCTGCTCGGTTCCGACCTGCCGGTGCACGGCATCTGTGTGCGCCGCGACGCCGCCGCGCAAACCGACCGGGTAAAAAGCATCAGCCGCCTCGCCGAGACGCTGATCGGCTGTGGTCGGGTGGTCGAGGATGATCAAGTGATCTGCCACGACGACTGGCTCGGCCCCGGCTATGGCCGCGGCACCGAAAGCACCTTTGAAGCGATCGCCCTGGCCGGCCGTCTGGAAGGCATGATCGTCGACCCGGTCTACACCGCCAAGTCCCTTGCCGGCACGATCGGCCTGTCGCGGGCCGGCGTGTTCACCAAGGGCCAGCGGGTGCTCTGGCTGCATACCGGCGGCCTGCCGGCGGTGTTCGCCTATGGGGATAAGATGATCGGGCATGATTAGCTTAATGTGGGGATTGAACAGGCGAAGGACCGGTTTGATGCGCCGCGCCGTTTGCCGCTTATCCGGTTACTCGGCCATGCTCGCCGTGCTCGCCTCGATGCTGTTCGGCGGCCCGGCGCTGGCCCAGCGGGTTGGGGAGGCGGAGACCGTGGTCGGTTCGGTCTATGGCCAGTCGATCGGCAAGACGATGAAGACCGGGGCGGCGATCAATTTTCGCCAGAAAATGCGGGTCGGCGACAATAGCGCCGCCGGGGTGTTGTTCATTGACGATACCCGGCTGTCGCTTGGCGCTAGGACCACCATTGTCATTGACGAATTCGTCTACAAACCCGATCGCGGCGTGGTCCGCGGCTCGATCAATCTGGTGCGCGGGTTCATGCGGTTCGCCTCGAAGAAGGGGGTTGGCGCGCTGAAGATCAAGACCCCGATCGGCTCGATCGGCATTCGGGGAACCGTGTTCGACGCGCTGGCCACGGCGAACGGGCTTGAGGTCGCGGTCCATGAAGGGTCAGTGCAAGTTAGCGGGCCATCCGGGAGTCAGGCGGTTGTGCAGACCGTACGGGCGGGCGAAGTGCTGCGCCTGGATGGCGGCGGCCGTCTTGAGCGTTCCGACAGCCCGAGCCAGGAAATGGCCGCAGGCGTCGCCGCGCTTTCCGCGTCCTTCGCCAAGGCCGGACGGCGGCTGAAGTCACAGCCGCTCTACGCCAACCTCCAGCGCAACAAGCGTAAGCCGGGCGCCAAGGCGAAGCCGGCGAACCGCGCGCCGGACAATGTCCTAGCGCTGGATCTTAAGAGCGGTCGGGTGCTGATTGAATTGCTGGGCGAGCTGGCGCCGAACCACGTGGCGCGGATCAAGGCGCTGGCGGCCAAGGGATTTTACGACGGCTTGTCGTTTTTCAGCGTGAAGTCGGATTTTGCCGCTATCACCGGCGACCCGACCGACACCGGCAAGGGAGGCTCGGGATGGAAGATCGTCGGGGAGTTTTCCAGAACGCCCTTCGTGGCCGGAAGCGTCGGGATGATCCGCGACCGCAACGATCCGAACAGCGCCGACAGCCAATTCTTCATCGCCTATAAGGATCTGCCGCAGCTGGCCGGAAAATACACCAAATGGGGGCGGGTATTCTCCGGCATGGAGCATGTCCGGGGCTTGGCCCAAGGCCGTCCGCCACGCGTCGCCGACAAGATCATCAGCCTGCGATTGCTCTCCCAAGCGCCATGATCGGCCACAAGCGCCATGATCGGCCACAAGCGCCATGATCGGGCTATCGCCGGGAAGCCGGTTTCAGTCGGTGCGCTTCTCCGCGCCGACCGAGGCCATCAATTGTTCCAACACCTCATAGGGTTGCGCGCCAACGACCCCCTGGCCGCCGGTCACGAAGGTCGGCACCCCGGTGACCCCATAGGCGCGTGATTTTTCCCAATCGGCGTCAACCGCGTCCTTGAAGCGGCGTTCTTCCAGCACGGCGCGGGCTTCGGCCTCGTCAAGCCCGGCTGATTTGGCGATGTCGACGATCACCTCGACATCCCCGACATTGCGGCGATCGACGAAATACGCCTCGAAGAACTTGTCATGGATCGCCTGGCCGCCGGGCTGGGTTTCCGCCCATTTACCGATTTCCTGGGACAAACGGCTGTTATAGGTGTGGCTGCGCTGGTTATAGGGCAGGCCTTCGGCGTCCATCAGTCCCTGCATCTGATCATGGCGGGCCTTCAGCTCCTCGGCTCCGCGACCGAACAGATCGGCCAGCGACTTGCCCTCGGACGGGGTTTCCGGGTGCAGCGGGAAATGCACGAATTCAACCTTGATGTCATAGTCGCGCTTCAGCTGTTTCACCCGGTTGTCGCCCAGATAACACCAGGGGCACACGTAATCGGTGAAAACTTCCAATGTAATCGATTCGGCCATAGGGATTGTCCGTCTTGGTGAGTGGCTTTACCCATTCTACGGCCCCAGTGCCGAAATTCAATTCAACCAACCATAATCCCGGTCACGATTTCGAAAGGACAGCCCCATGGAATTCGGCGTTTTCGATCATCTGGATCATGGCGACGGCGATCTGGCGGCGTTGTATGAGATGCGGTTGGCGCTGATCGAGCAATACGACGCGGCGGGATTTCGCGGTTATCACCTGGCCGAGCATCATGCGACGGATCTGGGGGCGGCGCCGTCACCGGGATTGTTTTTGGCGGCGGCGGCCCAGCGTTCGCGCCGGCTGCGGTTGGGGGCGATGGTGTATTGCCTGCCGATGCATCACCCGATCCGCCTGCTGGAAGAGATTAGAGGTGGTTCGGTTTGTCTGAACAGTTTCGGGGATATCTTAAGTGGGTTTCCGCTCTGGTTACGCTG
>JAQBUJ010000026.1 GCA_027623845.1 Pseudomonadota bacterium | reverse complement strand
ACCGTCACCGATAATTTTCGCGTCATCTCACACCAGGGATTTCGGGTTCTGGAGTGACCCTGGTATAGATAAGATGCTCTTCGAATAGGGCATCACGGTTCCCTGTCATCAAGGCAGCGGCGTTGACCCGCGCCGAGGAATGCGGGCAATTGGCCCCCACGAAACGAATAAAGCGGCCCGCCCCGTTTCATCGCCACCGCCAACCGGCTCGGCAAAATCACCTGATGATCAGGGATGACTACCATCTCTGCGCATCAGGCCGTTACAATAACCGCCACCGTCTGCGGAAGGAAACACACGATGACTACACAAAAGCGTGGGCTCGCCCGAGGGTTGACCAATTATGGCGACATGGATTTCAGCCTGTATCTCAGGCGGGCGAACGCGGCTTCCATGGGCTATGGCAGCGAGATTCTGCACAAACCCGTGGTCGGCATCGCCGATACTGGCAGCGGCTTCAACAACTGTCATCGCCATGTTCCGGAACTGATCGACGCGGTGAAGCGCGGGGTTCTGGCGGCTGGCGGCTTGCCCATCGTGTTTCCGACGATCTCGCTTGGCGAGACCTTCCTCAGCCCGACCTCGATGATGTACCGCAACCTCATGAGCATGGACACCGAGGAGATGATTCGCGCCCAGCCGATGGACGCCGCGGTGCTGATCGGTGGCTGCGACAAGACTCTGCCGGCCCAGTTGATGGGTGCGGCGAATGTCGATATTCCGGTTATCTCGCTGATCACCGGCCCGCAATTGACCGGCCATTCCGAGGGCGAGCGCCTTGGCGCCTGCACCGATTGCCGGCGCTTTTGGGGCAAGTTCCGGGCTGGGGAAATCGACCAGGACGGTATCGATAAGATCGAGACCCGGCTGGTCACCACCGCCGGCACCTGCGCGGTGATGGGCACTGCCAGCACCATGGCCTGCATCACCGAGGCTTTGGGCATGGCGCTTCCCGGCACGGCGGCGATCCCCGCCGTCCATGCCGACCGACTGCGCGCTTCGGAGGCTTCGGGCGCCCAGGCGGTAACGCTGGCGATGGCCCCTGAGGCGGATAAATTGACCCCGCGCAAAATAATGACCCCAGCCGCTGTCGAGAACGCGCTACGGGTCCTGCTGGCGATCGGCGGATCGACCAACGCCATCGTGCACCTGACCGCCGTCGCCGGACGGTTGGGCATTCCGATCCCACTCGACCAGTTAAACAAACTGTCCGATGAGACGCCGGTGCTGATCGATCTGAAGCCGACCGGCGAGCACTATATGGAAGATCTGTTCAAGGCCGGCGGCATGGGGGTCGTGCTGCGCGAGTTGAAGCCGCTATTGAACCTGGATTGCATGACCGTGTCCGGCCAGACCCTGGCGGAGCGACTGGAAGGTGAGCCGGCCTATGTCGACCGCGCGGTGGTGCGCACGATGGCCGAGCCGATCCAACCGATGGGCGGTCTGGTATCGCTGTTCGGGTCGCTGGCGCCGGGCGGCGCCATCCTGAAACGCTCAGCAGCCGATCCGACGTTGTTCGAAAGCGAGGGCCGAGCCATCGTGTTCTCGTCTCTGGAAGACTTGGCGGAGCGTGTCGACGACCCCGATCTGGATATCGAGCCCAATGACATAATGGTGCTGCAGAACGCTGGCCCGAAAAGCCCGGCGGCGATGCCGGAAGCCGGCTATTTGCCGATCCCCAAGAAGCTGGCCCAGGCCGGATTGAAGGACATGGTGCGGATTTCCGACGCCAGGATGAGCGGTACCGCCTATGGCACGATCATCCTGCATGTCACGCCGGAGTCGGCCATTGGCGGGCCGTTGGCCTTGGTTCGCACCGGCGACCGTATCCGGGTCAGCGTCAAGAACAGGTCGCTTGATCTGCTGGTCGACGCCGCCGAGCTGGAACGCCGTCGCGCCGAACTACCGAAAAATACTGTGCCAAGCCCTGCGCGGGGCTATCAGAAGCTGTACTATGACAGCATTTTACAGGCCGATGCCGGATGCGATTTCGACTTCCTCAGGGACCCGTCGCTGTTGTAGCGGCGGCGGTATTCGGTCCACGCCGTCCATAAGCCACTCTGGGAGCGCTTCGCCCAAATGCGCGTTTTTCTCCTCGTCCCACACCCGCTCGGAAAACTCGATGGCCGGGCTTTTTCGAGCCTGGCGAGCGTCCGGCTGCGATGTTTGGAAATCGCACCGCATCTCGCCAAGCTCGGCCACAACCTGAAACTGATCATTGATCGTGATGCCCCGGCGATGGTACGCGATGGCTCGTTTTTTGAGGCCGACGCCTATATCAATTTCAAGACCACGTTCAATCTCGGTCCCTATCTCGGCGACGCCGCTGATCTGGGCAAGGCCGTCATCGTCGACATCTGCGATAATGTTTTCACCGGCCCTGACGCCGCCGTACATGAGTCCCTCCTGACCTTCGCGACGCTCGCGACGGCGCCAACGCAAGAACTGGCGGATCTCATCACCACGCGGCAGGTGCCGGCGGTGGTTATCCCGGACTGTCTGGAAGGTATCGGAGCCGAAGCGCCGGCGGGTTTTGTCGATGGCTCGGTCCGATTGCTCTGGTTCGGACGCCGGTCGAATGCCGCGCCGCTGATTGCATGCCTGCCCAATCTTTTGGCCGGCTTAACTGGTCGGAGCCTCGATTTGACCGTGGTCTGCGATGCAGCGGAAGGTTTGGCCGAGGAGATCAGCAATGGCGCTCCCGGTCTCACGGTTAAGGGATTGGAGTGGTCTCCATCAACGCTATCGGAGGCGTTATCAGCCTGCCATATCGTGTTGACCCCAACCTCGCTGGCGCCAGCCTATGTCACCAAATCGCCCAACCGGCTAGCCCATGCGTTGTGGCATAACCGACCCGTGGCGACCCAACCGTTTCCAAGCCTCAAGCCATTCGAGCCCCATATAGCCGTCGATGACGACCTCGGAGCCGCCGTCTCCAGCATGCTAGAGACCTGGCCCGAGACCATCCGGCGAACCAAAACCGGGCGGGCGGCGGTCGAGGCTGAGTTGCATCCCAGGATCGTCGCGACCGCATGGGACAAAGCGCTGCGGCGAGCCGCCGCGTTGGCCCCAACGGCAGCCCGGCGGCGGCCCAGCATCGCCGAGGTTCGGTTGAACATCGGCTGTGGCGACAAGCTGCTTCCGCATTACATCAATATCGACGCGACCGGTGATCGCCCGGGTCCCAAGCCGGACAGGATCTGCGATGCCCGTGATCTGTCCAGCTTTGCCGATGGAACCGTCGACGAAATACTATCCGTGCACCTGATCGAGCATCTGGCGCGATGGGACGCGCCGGTTGCCCTTGGCGAATGGGTTCGGGTATTGCGGCCGGGCGGGCGTTTAATCATCGAATGCCCGAACCTGCTTGCCGCCTGCGCCGAGCTGCTGCAGGCGCCAGAGGCGGCAATCGACCTGGAAGGCCTCGCCGCGCAACGCACGATGTGGGCCTTCTATGGCAATCCAGCCGGCGGCGATCCGTTAATGATGCATCAATGGGGCTACACCCCGGATAGTCTCGGGCAGTTGTTGGTCGAAGCGGGCCTGGTCGACGTTCGCTCGGAGCCGGCGAAATTCAAGCTTGGCGCCCCGCGAGACATGCGGCTGGTCGGCATCAAACCCGCCTGAACAAACCCCTTACGATTTAACCACCGGATCTTCGGCGGCAAACCCATAAAGTTCCACCGCGTTGTCACTGAGGATCCGCCTCCGCCGACTTTCCTCCGGAACCCAATCGACCAACCGGTCGAGCAACATCAGGTCTTCCGGTGGGTTCTCCAGCATTGAGACATGCGGCCAGTTCGACCCCCAGACCATCCGCTCCGGCGCCCAGTCAACCAACGCCCGAGCGAAATCGGCGACCACCGGATCATCGATCCTTCGATCTTGCGACATCTCATAGGGCGCCGACAATTTGACCCAGACCTTGTCCCGGTCAATCAACCGGGTCAGGGCTGCGAAACCTTGCTGGTTGAGGTTTCTGGTCCGCGAGAACAGGCCGATATGGTCCAGCACCACCCGCCCCGGCCATTCGCGGATTGTTTGCTCGACCTCATGCAGGTCGGAGCCGTCCATTTCCAGCTCTACATCCCAGCCGAAATCATGCACGCGCCAGGCCAATCGGTCAGCCGCCTCCCAGCCATTGCCGTCCCGGCCGCCGCGCATCACGAAACGGGTGCCGATTATTCCAGCGGCGAGCAGGTCCTCAAGCTCATCATCGCCGACGCCGGCCCGCACCGCCGCCACGCCCCGCACCAGATCCACCGAGCGCCCATCCGGGCTCTTGGTCAAAACCGTCATCGCGTCGAGCAGGCAGTCGTGATCATTTCCATAATGGTCCGGCTGCACCAACACGACCCTATTGACGCCCAATTGCGCCTGGACCTCACGGTAGGCGCCGGTGGTGAACTCCTCCAGCCCCTCAACCGGATCATCGGACGCGGCGGGGTAGCGCTCGAGCGGGCCGAACACATGGGCATGGCAATCGCAAAACCCACTCGGCGCCTCGTTCACTTTGACCGGTCGGTCGAAAAACTTGTCAGGGTCGTCTTGGCCCGGATCGAACATTCAGTAACTCCTCTTGCGGCAGAGGACGAGGTCGTGCCGCATCGTCAATAAACCTGAAACGCGCCGGTACGCTGGTAGATCAAAAAATGCGCAACCGCCCGGCGATGGGCCTACATCGCCTCGGGCAATGCGTCGGGCGGGAACCAATCCAGCGCCGCGGTTTCGACCCCGTCCACATGCAGATCGCCGCGCCACGAGCGGGCGAAGAAGTCGAGCCCAAAGGCCTGGACCTGATCGCCGTTCGGATACAGCGTGGTCTCGTAAGCCGGGTCCGAGGAAAAGCCCCAGGCCTTGGCGTCCAGAACCTCAAGGCCGGTCTCCTCGCGCACTTCGCGCCGCATCACCTGGGTAATGTCCTCGCCCGCCTCGGCGTAACCCGATGGCAGGCACCACAGACCGTTATCGACCCGTTGTTGCAACAAAACACGCCCGTCCTCGCGTTCAAGGACGCAGCGGGCGCCGGGCATCAGGACCAACCGATTGCCGATGACCTGGCGAAGTTGACCGAGGTAACTGTCCCCGAAATCGCTCACGACGCGCCAGCGCGTTCAGCCATCACCCAGCGCCAATCACATGGTCGCGCCGATTTGCCAGGGGATGAATTCGTTATCGCCGATACCCAGCTCCTCGCTTTTCGTCGGCTCGCCCGAGGCGGTGCGCACGACTTTGTCGAAGATCCGCGCGCCCATGTCTTCGATCGAGAGGTTTTCGTCCAGGACCTCGCCGCAATTGATGTCCATGTCCTCTTCCATGCGCCGGTACATGGTGGTGTTGGTGGCAAGCTTTAGCGACGGCACCGGCTTGCAGCCATAGCAGGAGCCCCGTCCGGTGGTGAAAGCGACGACGTTCGAACCGCTGGCGACCTGTCCGGTGATCGAGCACGGGTCATAACCCGGGCTGTCCATGAACACGAAGCCCTTGGCGTCGATCCGCTCAGCATAGTTATAGACGCCGCAGAGATTGGTCACGCCGCCCTTGGCCGCCGCGCCGAGCGACTTCTCCAGAATCGTGGTCAGCCCACCGGCCTTATTGCCCGGCGAGGGGTTGTTGTTCATCTCGCCGCCATTGCGCGCGCAATAGTCTTCCCACCACTTGATCCGCTCGACCAGTTTCTCGCCGACCTCACGGGTCACCGCGCGGCGGGTCAGCAGATGTTCGGCGCCATAGATCTCCGGCGTCTCGGCCAAAACCGCCGTGCCGCCATGCTGAACCAGCAAAGTCGCCGCCGCCCCCAGCGCCGGATTCGCTGTCATCCCGGAATAGGCGTCCGAGCCGCCGCATTGCAGCGCCAAGGTAAGCTCGCTCACCGGCACCGTCTGGCGCTGAGCCTTACCGGCTTCGGGCAGCATGTCGGTAATCAGCCCAAGCCCGCGCGCCACCGTCTTGCGGGTGCCGCCGGTATCCTGAAGCGTCATGGTTTGGAATTTCGGCCCGCGCTCCAGCCCGTAAGCCTCCAGCAGGAAGTCGATCTGATTGACCTCACAGCCCAGCCCGACCATCAGGATGCCGGCGAAGTTCGGATGCTGCGCGAACCCCCATAGCACGCGCTGAAGGTTGGCGTATCCCTCGCCTGCACCGGCCATGCCGCAGCCGGTGGAATGGGTCAGAGCGACAACCCCGTCGACAGTCGGATGCTTAGCCATCAGCTCTTCGGAAACCGAGTCGGCGATGTATTTAGCCGCGGTCGCCGAACAGTTCACGCTGGTCAGTACACCGATATAGTTACGGGTGCCGACCCGGCCATTGCCGCGCACATAGCCCTGGAAGGTCCGGCGATCAGCGTCCGGAACAAAGGCGGTCGGCGTGACCCCCTGGCAGAACTGATAGTCCCGGTCGAAGTCCCGCATCTCGACATTGTGGACATGAACATGCTCGCCTGGTGCGACCTCCTGGGTGGCAAAGCCGATGACCTGGTCGTATTTCCGGATTTCCTCGCCCTTGGTGATCAATCGCGTGGCGATCTTGTGGCCCGACGGAACCGGTTCGGCGGCCGAAACGCCTTCATCGTCGATGCCGGTCCCGGCCAGCATGTCGATCCGCGCGGTCACCACATTATCGGCCGGGTGCAGGCGCACGCTCAGCCGGTTTCCGGAATTATGTCCAGGTTCTGCCATGATGGTCTCTCCGTCCCAGGGTTGGCCGGACTATAGACCAGCGCCGGGGACTGGGAAACGGGCTTGCTGGCGTGGCCAGTCGGACGCTACACAGGGTGCTGAACTTTACGGGAGAGCGCGACATGGGCAATCGATTGGCCGGCAAGACGGCCCTGATCACCGCAGCGGCGCAGGGCATAGGACGCGCCTCGGTCGAGGCCTATGCAGCCGAGGGCGCTCGGGTGATCGCCACAGACCTCAACGCGGCCAAGCT
The DNA here is from genome assembly GCA_027623845.1 of Pseudomonadota bacterium. Classification (GTDB taxonomy): domain Bacteria; phylum Pseudomonadota; class Alphaproteobacteria; order Thalassobaculales; family Thalassobaculaceae; genus JADHLJ01. The sequence continues at coordinate 6,022 of JAQBUJ010000026.1, read as the reverse complement.
CGCCGAACTCAACGGGCTCGCCGGCGTCGAGACCAGAGTGCTTGACGTTCTCGACAAGCAGGCCATCGCCGATGCCGCCAAGCAGATCGGCGCGGTCGATGTGTTGTTCAATTGCGCGGGATTCGTCCACCACGGCACGATCCTCGAGTGCGACGAGGATGCCTGGGATTTCTCGTTCGATTTGAACGTCAAGGCGCAGTATCGGATGATCCGCGCCTTCCTACCGGCAATGATCGAGGCCGGCGGCGGTTCGATCGTCAACATGTCCTCGGTCTGCTCCAGCTTGAAGGGGATCATCAACCGCGCGGTCTATGGCGCCAGCAAGGCGGCGGTAATCGGTCTAACCAAATCCGTCTCTGCCGATTACCTGCGCCAGGGCATCCGTTGCAACTGCATCTGCCCCGGCACGGTCCAGTCTCCCTCCCTCGATGACCGGATCAACGCCTTTGACGATCCAATTCAGGCCCGCAAGGATTTCATCGCCCGCCAGCCGCTTGGGCGTCTTGGTACGGTCGAGGAAATCGCCGCGATCGCCGTCTATCTCGGCGCCGACGACAGCGCCTACACCACCGGCCAACCCTTTATCATCGACGGCGGCATCCTCGGATGAGCGACGCCAGCGCTGACTTCAGCCTGGAGGCGTTTCGGGCCGCCCAGCCGAGGATTTCCGGCCGCGCCCGCCGCACGCCGCTGATCGACGTGGCCCCGGTGCGGGAAAACCCGGCGCCGGGCGCCCGGCTGTTGCTGAAGCTCGACAATCTACAACCAACCGGATCGTTCAAGGTGCGGGGCGCCTGCAATACCTTGATGACCTTGAGCGAGGCGCAGAAACGGGCCGGCCTGATCACCGCGTCCGGCGGCAACCACGGCCTTGGCGTCGCCTATGCCGCGGCCATGGCCGGCTGTCCGGCGGTGATCTACCTGCCGACCAGCACCCCGGCGGAAAAGGCGGAAAAGCTGAAATCATGGGGTGCTGAAATACAGTCCGTGGGTGCGGTCTGGGATGAAGCCAACCTTGCCGCCCTGGCCCGGGCCGACGCCGATGGCTTGACCTATATCCATCCTTTCGCCGACCCACGGGTGATTCATGGCCAAGGCACGGCGGCACTGGAAATCCTCGACGATGCGCCGGAGACCGACCTGCTGCTGGTGGCGATCGGCGGCGGCGGCTTGATCGCCGGCGTCAGCGCCGCCGCCAAGGCGATGAAACCGGGGATCAAGGTGATTGGGATCGAGCCGACCGGCGCTCCAACCCACTACAAAAGCCGTGAAGCCGGCGCTGTCATCACCCTGGAGAAGATCGAGACCCGCGCCGGCACCCTGGCGCCGCGCCGATCCGACCCGCTGAATTTCGACCTGATCCAGCGCCATGTCGACGACATCGTGCTGGTGAGCGACGCCGATATGGAACGGGCCGCCCGCTGGCTCTGGTACGAGCTTGGCGTGGCCGCCGAGTTAAGCGGCGCCGCCGCCATAGCGGCGCTGATGACCGGTGCGGTCAGCGTGCCCGAGGGCTCGACGATCTGCGCCATCGTCTGCGGCGCCGGCACTGACGGGATGAGCTAAAATGGCCGCCGCGCTGCGCCGATCCGCATCGGCTCGTGGCGGATGGCGGATGGCGGTCTCAAGGGATTCGGCGACGCTCATCACGCGACCTTGTCGGCGGCGGCCGGCCGCTGGGCCAGATTGAGACCGACATGGAAGGCATCGAAATTACGCAGACGGTGACCCGGCGCGATCGCCGCGATCGGCACACTGCTGATCAGCGGCACCACCTGCTCAGTCAAACCGCCATGAGAGCGCAACGGCACATCAAGGCCCGAGAGGTCATGACGCGCCGCGCTGGTGCCAAGCGCCTTATGCTCGGTTGAGACGATGACGATATCGCCCACCCGGTCCTCCGGCAACTCGAACCGCGCGCAGGCCTCGGCTCGGGTCAAAACCGCGTCCATGCCGTCGATCGCCGCCAACGCCTGGATCACCGCCTGGACGTCCGCCCCATCCGGCAAATAGGCGGTGGCGAAGGATCCCAACGCGCCGTGATGCGCCACATAAGGATCGGTAATCGGCAGGATCACCCGCACCGCGCCCTCTCCAACCAATCCATCCAGCACATCCTGCAGATAGATCACGTCCGGCTCTCCCGACGCGTCATGCTTGGCGCTCATGCCGTGGTCGGCGGTCAGCACCAACGTCGCGCCGAGGCCGTCAAGGGCGGCCCAATAGCCATCCATCATTTGGTAGAATGCGTTTGCGCCATCGGTGCCCGGCGCGAATTTATGCTGAATATAGTCGGTGGTGGACAGATACATCAGATCCGGCCGCTCTCGCTCCATCAGCTTGACCCCGGCGGCGAAGACGAACTCCGACAGACCGGCGCTATAGACCGAAGGAACCGGCAGGCCGGTTAACGCCAGCAACCCCTCGACGCCGTTTTCGGCGACCGTCGCCTCATTGGCTTTCTCGGCGGAGAAACAGATCGACCCGCCAGCGCCATGCGCCAACCCATGTCCCAGCAACCGGCGCAGCTTGTCCTTGGCGGTGATCACCGCAATCCGGGCGCCGGCCTGTTCAAACGCCGAGAAGATCGTCGGCGCCCGCAGAAAGGCCGGGTCATTCATCATCACCTCGGCATCGGCGTCGCGGTCATAAAAGAAGTTACCGCAGATCCCATGCACCGACGGCGGCTGACCGGTGACGATCGACAGGTTGTTTGGGTTGGTGAAGCTCGGCACCACGCTTTCGGCTCGTAGATCAGCGCCGCGGGCGATCATCCCGGCGGTGAACGGCATCGCACCGGCGGCTACCGCCTGCTCGATATAGTCCGGTTCCGAACCGTCGATGCAGACCACCACCAACGGGCGCTCCGGCCATGCATAAGTCCGCCCGTTAACCTCGATGCTCTGGCCAGTACTGCTCATGATCGCCTCCGACGATTGCTTGTCATTCACGATATCCCCTGACCGACGATCCGATCATGGTCTTGGCGGTTCAACCAGGCGGATAGCCGGCGCGCCACCCCACGAACCCCAATCACGCATCATCGCCCGACGCACGGTCTCGGAGGTCGGTGGCTGGTCCGCCCCGGCCCGATTAGTTTGGCAGCCAGTAGGAAGCAGCAGCCGGAAAAACCGTGCGGGTTTCGATGCGCTCGGTCGGTCCATCGAGCGTATGCGCCGCCGCCTTCCAGACCGCGTAATGCGGCGCGGCACGATGCGCCAGGACGGCGGCCTCGTCCTTGTAGACTTCGTAGAAATAATAGACCGCCTCGTCTTGCGTATCCTGCAGAACGTTGAAGCGCGCGCAGCCCGGCTCGTCTCGTTCGGAGCCGAGCGCATCGACTTCGATCGCCTCCAGGAACTCCTGGCGCATCTGCGGCTTGATCCTGACCTTCACCCAAATGGCGATCATCGGCTTTTCCTTTCCGAGGGTAAATCCGCGTCCGGCGCGACGTCGAATACATAGGGTTCCAGCGATTCCTGAGCGGCGCTCCGCAGTTCATGCCATTTTTGCGGACCGCCATAATAGGCCAGGCTGCCCGGCTCAGCGCCGCCATCACCGTTGTAATAGGAGATGCAATCCCGCAACGGGCGGGTGCGGATGTCGGCTTCGCGGCAATGCGTCGCATATGCGTTTTCCGGCTCTTGATGGATGTCGAGCAAGCTGGCGCCGCGCGCCCGCAAGGTCTTCAACATCCAAACGACATAGTCGGTATGGGCCTCGATGCCGCGGGTGAAATTGAATTGGCCGCCGCCGCCCTGCGGGCCGGACATAATGAACAGATTGGGAAAGCCGTGGCTGTGCAGGCCAAGGAAGGTCTTGACGCCTTCCTCCTGCCATTTCTGCCGCAAGGTCCGCCCGCCGCGCCCGGTGATCATGTTAAAGGTCGAGGTCGCCATCCATTGGAACCCGGTCGCATAGATCAGCACATCCAGCGGATATTCAACGCCGTCATGGACGATGCCGTTGGCGTTGATCTCACCGACGCCGCGCGGCGCGGTATCGACCAGGGTGACATGTGGCAGGTTGAATGCCGGCAGAAATTCATCATGGAAGACCGGCCGCTTGCAGCCATAGGGGTAATACGGCTTGAGCGCCTCGGCAGTCACCGGGTCTTTGACGATGGCGTCCACCCGGGCGCGGATTTGCTCCATGATCCGGAAATTGGTGTTGAGTTGCTTTTGGATCAGTTCTTCCTGGGACAACTCCGTTGCATGCTCCTTGCGGGCCTTGAAGTCCGCGACCTTGCCGGAGAGGTAGTCGTCATTGCCTTTCAAGGCGGTACGGCCGGATGAAATCTTGGCGAGCCGTTCCCGCCGGGCCCGCGCCCAGCCCGGTTCCTTCGACCAGGTTTCGATCTCCTCGGCCGTGGTGGCGCGCTGGTCGCGAACATCGATTGAGGACGGCGTGCGCTGAAAAACGTAGAGTTCCTTTACGATCTTCGCCAGTTCGGGCACGGCCTGCACGGCAGTGGCGCCGGTGCCGATGATGCCGACCCGTTTGCCTTCCAGCTCGACATTGTAGTCCCACCTGGAGGTATGGAAGGCATCGCCGGTAAAGCTCTCCATGCCCTCGATCCGGGCCAGTTTCGGGGTCGTCAGGATGCCGTTCGCCAGCACCACATAACGCGCCCGCATCTTGTCGCCCCGGTCGGTCGAAACCGTCCAGCGACCGCTGGCCTCATCCCAGGTCGTCTCCTCGACGGTGGTGTGAAACAGACAGCGTTCATAGAAGTCGAATTTCTTCGCCATGGCCTGGCAATATTCGAGGATCTCGAAGCCGGAGGCGAATTTCATCGTCGGAATATAGCCCATCTCCTCCAACAGCGGCAGATAGCTGTAGGCCTCGACGTCGCAGGCGATGCCGGGATAGCGGTTCCAGTACCAGGTACCACCGACATCCCCGCCCTTCTCGCAGAACCGAACGTCCTGAAAGCCCGCCTCGCGCAGCTTTTGCCATATCAACAGACCGGCAAAGCCGGCGCCAACCACAAGAATCTCACAGTCGTCCGTCAGTACCGGCCTTTCGACGGGCTCGGCGGAATAGACATCCTCAAGGTATTTGCTGAACGCGCCTTCCATCGCGATATAGTCGGCCGCGCCGCGCCGGGCTTCCTTGAATGCCCGATATTTCGCCTGTTCCTCGGCATTGAATACCGCGCCAGGCGGGGACGGAGGCAGTGTCTTCAAAGCCTCGTCATCGACGGTTGAGTAACCCTTGCCGGCGATTTTCTCGGTGGCCTTGGCGGCGCGCGTGTTGAAATTCTTCAGGCCGGTCTTCGGGTCTATTTGAATCGACACAATCGGTTCTCCATGGGCGGAGCGTTAAATTTCAGGCTCCACAATAAGCGCAACCCAGAATAGGACCATCGACGCCAAGGTCCATGACGAAGCCGCCCGAACCAGCAGGAATCAGATTTGTAGAACCTCAATTGATTCTGATTTTTCCACGTCACACCTCTGTTTTGGCTTTCTCTCCGGCCAAATGACAGACGTGCGTTTTGCCACTTCCGAATTCGAAAGGTCCTCCCACTTGAAAGTACAGATGGGAAGGAGGGCGCGCCATGAACACAATCTACCGGTTCCAGGATCACGTCTTGGAGAACATCGACATTTTCCTGGCCTGGGGTTTGGCGACCATCGCCTTCACCACATTGGTCGCCCAGTAAGGCTCCCTATCCTGGTGCGGGTCCACGGGCGACCAATACCCCCGTCGTCCTGGCGAACGGCAGGACCCACGCCTGAGCATGATCGGCGAGACGGATGGCCAGGATCAGGAGCACTATATCGCCAATATCGGCCATTCGCGCCACCTCAGGCTTCCGCCTGCCCTGGGTGAAACCAGGGGCGGCGTGACGGCGACAATAACGCCAATCCGAAAGAACGTTAATCCGCCGGCTTCGGCGGTGTGGCGGCGCGGATTGACAGTTCGCGCAGCTGATCCGGCCGCACATCGCTGGGCGCACCCATCATCAGATCCTCGGCTCGCGGGTTCATCGGGAACAGAATCACTTCGCGAATGT
>JAQBUJ010000025.1 GCA_027623845.1 Pseudomonadota bacterium | reverse complement strand
GGCGGTTGCATCATCAACATCGCCTCGGTTTTCGGCCTCCGGGGTTTTCCGGGCAGCTCGATCTATTCCGCGTCCAAGGCGGCGGTGATCGGGCTGACCCAGAACATGGCTGCCGACTACGGCCCCTACGGCATTCGGGTGAACGCGATCGCGCCGGGGCTGATCAAAACCAATCTCACCAAAATCCGGTTCGAGGACAATGACGCGTTCTTCCTCGAAGGGCTGATCGGCCAAACCCCGCTCGGCCGCGCCGCCGAACCGGAAGAGGTGGCCGCGGGCATCGCCTTCCTGTGCTCCAACGACGCCTCGTATATCACCGGCCAGACCCTGGCGATCGATGGTGGGTGGTCGACCACGAAATACCGACCGTTCCCCGATGATATGCATGACTGAAGAGGGACACTTTTTCCTTCTCCGCCGACTTTTCCCGCCCACCCTGGGAGCTTGCCATGAGCGATAGACTTAGAGGCCACGCGGCGATCATCACCGGCGCCGGATCCGGAATTGGCCGCGCCACCGCCCTCAGGCTGATTGCCGATGGCGCCGATGTCCTGGCGGTTGACCGCAATGGCGAAGGCGCAGCGGAAACCGCGCGGCTCGCCAAAGCAGGGCCGCAAGATGCGGGATGGGGCCGCTGTATTGCCGAGACTCGCGATATCACCGACACCGACGCACCGGCGGCGATGGTCGAGAGCTGTAAGCAGGCCTTCGGCGGTGTGACCATCCTGGTCAACAATGCCGGTATCGGGGCCTCGACGGCGGTTCATCAAACCAAGGACGAGGATCTCGACCGGTTCCTCGATATCAATCTGCGGGCGCTGTTCCGTTGTGCCGGCGCCGCTGTCACGGCAATCCGCGAGGGCGGCCCGGAAGACGACAATGGGGAGCGTCGAAAGGGCGGGGTGATCATCAACATCGCCTCGATCTACGGCATCATGGGCGTGCCCGGCAGTTCGATCTATTCAGCGACCAAGGCGGCGGTAATTGGCCTGACGCGGAACATGGCGGCGGATTATGGTCCCGACAATATTCGGGTGAACGCCATCGCGCCGGGAATGATCCTGACACCGATGAACCGCGACCGTTTCGAGACCAACGAATACTTCCGCGACATGACCCTGAACGCCACCCCGCTCGGCCGGGTCGGCGCGCCGGAGGATATCGCCAACGGCATCGCCTTTTTGTGCTCGGACGACGCGTCATTCATCTCCGGCCATGTGCTGGCGATCGATGGCGCCTGGTCGGCCACCAAGTTCCGGCCGTTTCCGGGCAAGGCGGACAAACCGGGTTAACGCGCCGGATTGACGCCCCGGGTTGACGCCCCGGGGTTGACGCTAGGGCATGCCATCGGTCTTCGGCAGGTCCGGGTGCATGAAGTCCCAGGGCTGAGCGCTGAGCGAGTAGATATCGCGGCTCGGCTGATACCAACTCGGGTCATCAAGACTGCCGGCGTAAATCGCCCGGGCGCTCGGCCGCGCGCCGTTGATCAAAAACACTGGCGAACCACAGGCGGAACAAAACGCCCGCCGCATCAAATGCCCTTTGTCCGCCGGGCTTTCATACCAGCTCGGCGTACCGCTCTGCACGGTGAAGTCGACCTCCTTCACCACGACAGCCGGGAAATACGCGCTGCCGGTCGCCTGCTGGCAATCGCGGCAATGGCAATTGCCCATATACACCGGAGCCGCCGAGGCGCTGTACCGGATCGCACCGCAGGCGCAGCCGCCGGTGAATGAATCAGGCATGATTTATCTCCCTTTTTATCTCCCGTTTTATCTCCGTGAAAACACCGGTAAACGATGAATGATCAGAGCCTTCCCAGCTCGTTGATTATGGCCCGGCAAGGCAAAATCGGGCGGAACACCCTGCGCCACCCCTTCCTAGCCCCAAACCATCGCGAAAGTCACCGGGTGGTTCCAATACCGCTCAACCCAATTAGGTTTAGCCTTGACCCAATCCTCATCGATAAGCCCTTCGATCATCTCCATTAATTCAAAGCCAGCGGCATGGCCGGCGGCAATATGGTCGCTGGTTAAATGGACATAGCTTTCGAGTGCCACCGAGGTGCCATTCTCCCGGTCGAAATGGGCGGCGATGCCGAGCATCAGGAAATGCGGGTGATAGCCGACCAGGACGAATTTTCCGCCCGGACGCAGCAACCGACGCGCCTCCCGGTAGAGGCCATCGAGGTTTGGTAAATGCTCGTCGACCAGACAGTTCACAACCAGATCATAGGCGCCGGCATCAAACCCGGTCGCGACAACATCTCCCCGTTCCAGACGTTGGTAAACCGCCTTGGCTTGGGCCTGTTCCAACATCTCGGCGGTCAGGTCGATGCCGTCAACCGCCCCAACTCCCGAGGTTTTCAGCCAGGCCCCGGTGCGTCCTGTGCCGCAACCGAGATCCGCCGCCCGGGCGGCGTCCGGCCAATTAACCATGGTTAGCCGGGCAAGCAGGCGTTTATCCATGACGTCAAGGACCGTCGCTTCGTAAGTGGCGGCCCACTCCCCATAGCCGTCCTGCACCGGCAGAGTTTGGTAATGGCGGGTGTCAAAGCTATCGAATTTCACCGATCCGAATCCCGTCCCATTTTCAGTTCCCCCACCTTACCGCAGCACAGTCTCCGACAAGCGGAGCGACGTTGGCGAGAGTTGGTTTCGGCGCGCCGAACATCACCTGCCTTTCAACGAATTTCATCCGTCGCCAGGACGACGGGTGTGGTTCCCGGACAGCGTCGGGCGGGATGACCGGTGTTTTTTAACCGGGCGCGCCTTATTTAACCAATTTCAACCGGGCGACGCCAAGCGGCACGGTGAATTTCTCGCACCAGACATAAACTTCGAGATAATCGCCGACATCGAGGTTCTTCGGGATCACATAAATCTGCTCACCCTGGTTTTTCCGCAGCTTGGCGAAATTCGTACCCTTGGCGTAGTGACCCTTGTTGCCGAAGGCGATCTGCGGGTCCGGCGCACCGTCGAAGCTGAAGTCGGAGCCGAGACTGACCGCCCAGGACTTGCCGCTGCGGATGATGCTGGCATGGCCGGTGGTGACATGACCGTTCAGTCCCTTGAAGGTACCCCGCGCGGTTTCCTTGCCGCTGATAGCATGTGTCACCTTGGCAACTGGCTGGGCGGAGGGCGGGGCGGCCTTGGCCTCGTGCGTCGATGAGAACGGCCAGAGCGAGCAACCGCCAAGGATCAGGCTGGCGGCGAGAGCGACGATGATCGCGGATGAATTCTTCACGTGATTTCCCCCAAACGGCGTCCGTTGCATTCCCCGCAATATGGAGCGTCCAATTCGCAATGGCCTATCACCTTCGGTCACAGGGACGTGTGCGGCACGAAGCGCGGGGATCGCCAGTCTCAGCCGTTTCATCTTCAACCGTTATAAAAATTCCGGCCCTTTTCGCGCAGCCAAACCCGCATCAGATGGCGATTGCGCTGGGCATCCGGCCAGTCGGTGAAGCGGGTGCGCTTGTGGCCGAGGACCCGATTGTTGACGAATTGGATTTGCCCGGGCTCGAAAAAGAACTCCCGGTACATCGCCGGGTCGTCGACGATCGAGAACCAGGCATCGATGGCCGCCTCGCTACGCCGGTCGACCGCCTTGTCGACCAGCTTGTAGCCTTGATAAATCAGGTTTCGCGACACCCGCACACGCAGACCGCCATCCTCGTAGGCCAGGGCCGGGCGGTGGATCGTCGTGGCGTCGCTATCGGCATGTTCGCGCTGGCGGTCGAAAAAATACGGCTCATACAAGCGCCCAATCAGGTCCGGATGTTCCGCCGCCATGCGGTTATGCACCGCAGTCATGCTGACCACCCGGCTGATCCCGCCTTCCATCGCCGGCTGCAGGCAGAGCAGTCCGACATGATCCGGCGGGCAAAGATTGTAGGAATTGTCGGTGTGGAAACTCTGGTCCTCGTTGGTCACATCGGGTCGCACGCCATTGCCCGAAGGTTTGCCCAGATCGGTCACCGAATAGAGCATCCGCCCATCAACCCATTTCTGGGCCACCGGCCGGCCGGTCATCTGCGCCAGCAACCAATAGATCGCCGTCGCCTCCTCGGTGGTCATCCGGTCCAGCGGCAGGCGGTGGATGATGGCGAAGCCAAGCCCCTGATCCAGTTCCCGGCGCACCGAGGCCATGGTCGCGGCGCAGGCCGGCATCTCCACGTCATCCGGCGAAAGCCTGAGCACCGGCAGCGGGTTGGCCTTGAGCACGTCCAGCGCCTGGTCGATCTCCGCCAGACAATCGGCGGCAAGCGTCACCACCCCCGCATCGGCGCTCAGCGTGGAACCGGTCCAGGCGTTGGCGCCGGTGAACGGTCCAAAGGCGCCGGGCGGTTCGGCGGGTTCCTCGGAACGACTGTCTTCGGCGACCGACATGGCGAGCCTCCAATCCTCGACGGTGCGACAGTTTTCCCGCGTTGCGCCCGTCCTTGCAAGAGTATCGCCGATCCTTGCACGCCGCCGCTCGGGGTTGGACAGCCGGCTCTGAGCGGGCAAACTGCCCGAAGAGGCGCCATCACCGGCTGGAAGCGGGTCCGAACCATGGTCAACGTCACCTCCAACAGACTTGAGACAAGCGCCTTGGATATCCATTATCTGCGCGCCGGCGAAGGCCCGCCGCTGGTGCTGCTGCATGGTTGGCCGGAATTTTCCGGGGTTTGGCATAAAAATATTCCGGCCCTGGCCGAAACGTTCGATGTGATTGCGCCGGACCTGCGGAAATTCGGCAAGACCCGGCTGCTGGATCCCGATGACACGACGACGACCAACCCGGACATTTTGGCCGAGGACCTCCTGCATCTGGCCGACCGCCTTGGGTTGGAGCATTTGGGGATCATCTGTCACGACGTCGGCGCCTATGCCGCCCATGCCTTCGCCCGGCGCTGGCCGGATCGGGTCGCCGGGTTGTTGTTCTTCGATTGCCCTTATCCCGGCATTGGCCGGCGCTGGGCCGAGCCGGAACATCTCAGGGAAATCTGGTACCAGTCGTTTCATCAGCAACCCTGGGCGGCGGAACTGGTCGGCTACACGCGACACCTGCCGGATCTATTTCAAGCATTTCCTCTCCCATTGGGCCCATGATCCCCAGGCCTTCGATGCGGATCTGGATCTGTGGGTCGATAATTTCATGACGCCGGGCAATCTTCAGGGCGGCTTTGACTGGTATGTTGGGTTTCACGACGCGCGAATTCGCCAGATGAACCAAGCGCCCCTTGACCTGCCGCCTCTGGAGATGCCGACGCGGGTGCTCTGGGGGGCCAGTGACCCAGTGCTGAAAGCGGAATGGAGCGATCGCCTGCACGACTATTTTCGCAACGCCGAGGTCACCATTGTCCCAGAGGCGGGGCATTTCGTGCCTTACGAACGGCCGGACTATGCCAATGCCGAGATACTGCGCTTCTTCAGGCGGGTGTTCGCCCTGTGATTAGGATGGGAGTGACGGGTTATCGCTGCCCCCGGAGCACGCGATCGGTTGCTGGACGAATTCAAATCCTATTCTCCAGAAAAGCCGTGATAGAATTCAACGATTCGGCGCTAGCAAGACAACGTCGGATATCCAATCGACTGCGTTAAAACATGAACAAACGTTGGAGGTATATTGCCCCTCTTGCATCTTGCCATACTGGCGGTGATCCAAGGCCTGACTGAATTCCTGCCGGTTTCCTCGTCGGGCCATCTGGCGCTTGTGCCGCATGTCCTGGGATGGCCGGATCAGGGCTTGGTCATTGATATCGCGGTCCATGTGGGAACGCTTGGCGCCGTGATGGTTTATTTATGGCGCGATATCGGCCGGATGCTGCTCGGCTTGTTGCAGGCGCTCAAGGGACGCGGCAGCGCCGGGCTGGACTTGTTCTCGCTAATTATTCTGGCGTCGTTGCCGGTGGTCGCGGCTGGTTATTTCGTCTCTCAATATTTTGGTGATGCCCTGCGGACGGTCGAGGTGATCGCCTGGTCGACGATCGGCTTTGGCGTGGTGCTTGGAATCGCCGACCGGGCGGGAATGACGATCCGGCGTCTTGAGCATATGAGCTATGCCGCCGCGTTGTTTATCGGCCTCGCCCAGGTCCTGGCGTTGATTCCAGGGGCCAGTCGTTCCGGTGTGACCATGACGGCGGCGCGAATGATCGGGTTCGAGCGCGCCGACGCGGCCCGGTTCTCGCTGCTGCTTAGCATCCCAGCGATTCTCGGCGCAGCCACCCTGGCGGGCTTGAAAATTCATCAAACCGGCGATCTGGCGCTTGGCTTCGACGCGGCGATCGCCGCCAGCATCGCCTTCATCGCCGCGTTGATCTCGATATCCGTGATGATGGCTTGGCTCCGGCGCGCTGGCTTCATGCCATTCGTCATCTATCGGCTGCTTCTTGGCGGCGCGTTGCTGGTTTGGATTTACCTATAAAATCCTGATGCCGCCGTAATCTCTCCCTGGTGAAAACGAGTGGATGACGGGCAACCAGAAGACGCGCTTAACCATCTGCAAGGGCTATGCAGGGACCCGCGAGCGGTTGAACCGTCCGCCCGGCCGAAACCGGTCCAGATAGGTTGGCAGCACGATCTCGCAGGGCGTCGCCTCGACCCCCAGTTCGGCCAAGCCGGCCGCACCGTCGCTGACCACATTGTCGATCTTCAACAATTCGACCTGGTCACGAGTCAAAATCGGTTTGGGTAGCATTTCCAGCACTCTTGCCTCCAGGCTCGCCAGCCAAAACGGCAAATTGACCAACCGGCGCGGTCGTTTGGTATGCGCCATCATAAGCTCCATCAACTGATGGAGGCTGTAGACCTTCGGGCCACCGAGTTCATAGGTCTTGCCCTGGGCATCAGGCCGCTCCAGCGCCGCCAATGCGGCTGCGGCGACATCCTGAACATAGACCGGCTGGAACAATGTCCGGCCGCCACCGATCAACGGCAGCACCGGCGCGATACCGGCCAAGCCAGCGAAAAAATTGAAAAAGTGATCGTCGGGACCGAAGACAATGCTGGGTCGCAGGATCGTCGCCGCCGGAAAGGCCTCGCGCACCGCGGCCTCGCCCAACGCCTTGGAGCGGGCATAACTGGATGACGACCCGACATCGGCGCCGATCGCCGAGACGTGCAACAGCTGGCCGACACCGGCATCGGCGGTGGCCCGGGCGATCAGCCCCGGCCCGCTGGCCTGAACCGCGTCGAAGGTGTTGCGCCCGGATTGATACAGAATACCGACCAGCGAAATCGCAATATCGGCGCCCTCAAGCGCCCGGGCGATCTGCCCGGCATTGGTCACTTCCACCTTGATCGGCGTGACCTGACCCACGACGCCCATCGGTTTCAAAAATTTAGCGCGCTCCACGTCGCGGCACCCCACGGTGACCCGCGCGCCGCGCCGCGCTAATTCGCGAACGATCGTGCGACCGATAAAGCCTGCTCCACCGAACACCGTAACCCGCTTGCCGTCCATGCGCCTCTACTCCCCTTTGGCGGCACCCTCAAGACCGATGACGGCTTATAGCACAAGCCCAGCCCGGAATGTGAGAGGCGGTTTTCACGACCTAAATTTCCGCCAACGCATGACAACGCTTGATAATTTCGCGCGCGTCGCTAAAAGAGGGGCGCGTCGTGGTTTCAAACGGTCGGCAATTCGATTGCTGAGCCATGATGAGCGGACATGGGGCGCCCAGGTGGCGGAATTGGTAGACGCGCTGGCTTCAGGTGCCAGTGATCGAAAGGTCGTGGAAGTTCGAGTCTTCTCCTGGGCACCATGCCCGACCGCCCTCAACATTAAAAAGGTTGCGACCGGATGACGATCACGCTGCACAAGGGTGATCTGCCCGACGGTCTGGACTTTGGCGCCGCCGTCGCGGTGGATAGCGAGACCATGGGGCTGCGCGCGGCCCGCGACCGTTTATGCGTGGTGCAGCTTTCCGCCGGAGATGGCACGGCGCATCTGGTTCAATTGGCCCAGGATTACTATGCCGCGCCGAATCTTAAGGCGTTGATGCTGGATCCCGACGTTACCAAGATTTTCCATTACGCTCGCTTCGATGTGGCGGTCATGCAGGCCTATCTCGGGATCATGACCAAGTCGATTTATTGTACAAAGATCGCCTCCAAACTGGTCCGCACCTACACCGACCGCCACGGTCTGAAGGACCTGTGCCGCGAACTGCTCGGCGTTGATCTTTCCAAGCAGCAGCAATCCTCCGACTGGGGGGCCGAGACGCTCTCCGAGGATCAATTGCGCTACGCCGCATCGGATGTGCTGCATTTGCACGCGATTCGCGACATACTGGACATGCGTTTGGCGCGGGAAGGCAGAACCGCGCTGGCGCAAGCTTGTTTCGAATTTCTGCCGACGCGCGCGCAACTGGACCTGATCAGTTATGGTGACGAGGACATCTTCAGCCATTAAGTCGGGCATCCTATCCGGCGAGGATCGGCCCCTGTTAGGTCGATCCGGGGTTGGGCGATCAGGGCGCGCGGCAAGATTTCTCGTATTGGTGACCTGGAGTGGCTGAGCCCGAGAACCCCGGCGCGGTTGCTGGCTTGGGGCCTCAATCCCTGGCCCAATCCCGGGCCCAATCCCGGGCCCAAAGTCCCTCCCCCGGTGCACGCCGCCGCAATTTTTCCCTGAACCGAGAGCGCCCACGGGCTGGCGCCAGCCGGCTTGTCGCCTTCATGAAACTGCTACTGCCGGCAACCGCTCTGGCGATTGTCGGTGTGACCTTCGCCTGGCCGCAACTGCTGCCCGATCAGCGCGAAATTCGCATCGGCGACGCCACGATGCCAGGCGTGAACGTTGATGGTCTGGTCATGGATAACCCCCGATTCGTCGGGACCGATTCGCAGAACCGGCCCTATCAAATCGCCGCCGCCAGCGCCTTACAGCGCAGCAAAGCGGACCAACTGATCTATCTTGAAGACCCAAAAGCCGATCTTTTGATGGCCAATTCGGGGTGGGTCGCGATGGCGGCGCAGGCCGGCGTCTATGACAAAACCAGCGAGTTGGTCGATCTGTCGGGCGGCGTAACTCTGTTTTACGATCGCGGCTATCAGTTCCTGACGGAAACCGCCCAGGTTAATCTGCAGGATGGGACGGCAATGGGAGACCAATCGGTGAGCGGGCATGGCGAGGGTGGTCAGATCGAGGCCGAGGGATTTCGCCTGTATGACCGGGGAACCCGAATTGTTTTCACCGGACGAAGCAAGGCGGTCCTGCGCGGCGCCAAGAGGACCCCGTAATGACGTCGCAGCGCCAGCCACAGAATCTACCGTATTCGCAACCAGGGGCCCAGCCGGGAGCTATGTCGGTGTGGGTGTCTCAGATAGCCCTAGCGGGCTTTGTGGCGATGGCCGGCCTGCTGGCTTGCGGACCCTTCTCGGGCGCCTCGGCGCAGTTGCAAATCACCGGTGACTCCCAGCCGGTTACCGTCGAGGCGGATGATGGGATTGAGTGGATCAGCGACAAAAAGATGTACATCGCGCGCGGCAATGCCAAGGCGACCCGGGGCACGACCAGCGTCGCCGGCCAGACCTTGACCGCCCTGTACCGGCAGACCAAGAGTGAGGAGACTGAGATCTTCCGTCTGGAGGCTCAGGGCCAGGTGGTGATCGAGACACCCGATCGCCGGGCGTTTGGTGACCGGGCGGTCTATGATCTTGATCAGGCGGTGGCCGTGGTCCTCGGCAAGGATTTGCGGATGATCACTTCTAACGAGACCATTACCGCATCTGAAAGTCTTGAGTATTGGGAAAAGCGCCAGATCGCCGTCGCCCGCGGCGATGCAGTGGTCACCCAAGGCACACGGACGATCCGGGCCGATACTCTCACCGCCTTTTTCGCACCGGGGCGAAACAAAAAACTAGAGGCCGTTCGAATGGACGCCATCGGCAATGTCGTGGTCACCACGCCGCAAGAGGTCGCGCGCGGCAACGAGGGTGTCTATAATGTGAAAACCGGTATCGCCACGCTGTCCGGAAACGTAAAGATCACTCGGGGAGAAACGCAATTGAACGGCGCGACCGCCGAGGTCAATTTCAACACCGGCGTCAGCCGACTTCTCTCGGCCGGGAAATCCACATCCACGGGCCGTGTTCGGGGATTGTTTGTTCCAAAATCCAAAAACCAGAAGAAGTGAAGCAGCGGTGATCGACAAGACTCCCAAACACGATCCATCTCCCGGCAGCGCCGCCGATGCGCCGGCGACGCCGCGTCTGGTCAGCCAGAATTCCGGCTTGGTGGTGCGCAATGTCGGCAAGCGATTTAAAATGCGCCCGGTCCTGCGCGATGTGAGCCTGTCGCTGCAACGCGGTGAGGCGGTGGGACTGCTGGGTCCGAACGGGGCCGGCAAGACGACCTGTTTCTACGTCATCACCGGGCTGATCTCATCGGATTACGGTTCGATCACCTTGGACGGCACCGATATTTCCGACCTTCCCATGTATCGGCGCGCCCGCCTCGGCATCGGCTACCTGCCGCAAGAAGCGTCGATCTTTCGCGGACTGACCGTCGAACAGAACGTGCGCGCAATCCTGGAGGTCGTGGAGCCCGACGAGGATCGCCGCGATGCGATGCTGGATGATTTGCTGGCGGAATTCTCGATCAGCCATCTGCGCCGCACGCCGGCAATGGCGCTATCAGGGGGCGAGCGTCGACGGGTCGAAATCGCCCGGGCCCTGGCCTCCCATCCGAGCTTCATGCTGCTTGACGAACCGCTCGCCGGTATCGATCCCATTGCGCTTAGCGAGATCCGGGATCTGATCGCGCATTTGAAGGATCGGGGAATCGGCGTGTTGATCACCGATCACAATGTCCGGGAAACACTCGATATCGTCGACCGCGCTTACATCCTGCATGATGGCGCGGTGCTCATGGAAGGCCCTCCGTCCGAGATTGTCGCGCACAAGGACGTGCGGCGCGTCTATCTCGGTGAGCGTTTTCGCCTGTAGGCGGGGGATCCGGCATGGCTTTGTCACAGAGGCTGGACCTGCGGCAGTCCCAGTCACTGGTGATGACGCCGCAACTTCAGCAGGCGATCAAGCTTTTACAACTCTCCAATGTGGAGCTGTCCGAATATGTGGACGGCGAGCTGCAGAAGAATCCATTGCTGGAGCGCGATGACGGTGATGGGCCGGTCATCCTTGACGCCGTGGACGCCGACAACCTGAACGCCTACGAAACCGCGCGCGCCGGCGAGGCGGTCGCGGCGCCCGCACCGGATGGTTTTGGCGACGAACCCAGCAACGATATCGTCGAGCGCGCCGAGGCCGCGACATTGCCGGAACACGGCGATGACCCGAACGATAGCGACTACGAAAACAATTTGAGTAGCGCCGGGATCGATGAAACCGATGGCGGCGCCAGCATGGGTGAAGTGGGGATGACCCTCGCCTCGTATAGCGGCAGTGGCGGCCGGGCGGATTTCGACGACGGTGAATTCGGCATCGATCAATCGGCCAGCGCAGCCAAGACTCTGCGCCAACACCTCCATGAGCAACTTGGCGTCGACTTCCGGGATCCGGTGGAAAAACTCATCGGCGCCCATCTGATCGAGATGGTGGACGATACCGGTTATTTTTTGAGCGACATAAATGATGTGGCCGAGGTCCTCGGCTGTGAACTCCATCAGGTCGAAAGCGTTTTCGAACGGTTACAGAATTTTGATCCGCCCGGCGTCTTCGGGCGCGATCTGGCGGAATGCCTAGCGCTGCAATTGCGCGACCGGAACCGGCTGGATCCCGCCATGCAGGCGTTGCTGGACAATCTTGACCGGTTGGCCAAACGGGATCTGGCGGGTCTGAAAAAACTATGCGGCGTCGACGACGAAGACATGGTCGAGATGGTGGAAGAGATCCGATCGCTCGACCCAAAGCCCGGCCTGGCCTTTGAGCCGACGGCGGACGAGCAGCTAACGCCAGATGTGCTGATGCGGGCCGCCCCGGATGGAAGCTGGGTCCTGGAGCTCAACCCCGACTCGCTGCCCCGTGTTCTGGTCAACAACAGCTATTTTTCGATCGTCTCAAAGCGGCCGATGAAGAAGCATGACAAGGAATATTTAAGCGAGTGCCATCAGTCGGCTAACTGGTTGGTCCGCTCTCTGCACCAGCGGGCGACGACGATCCTCAAGGTATCGAGCGAGATCGTGCGCCAGCAAGACAACTTTTTCCGATTCGGCGTGCAGCACCTCAAACCCCTGGTGCTGCGGGACATCGCCGAGGCGATCAGCATGCACGAAAGCACGGTCAGCCGGGTTACCAACAATAAATACATCGCGACCCCACGCGGCATGCTGGAGCTGAAATATTTCTTCACCTCCTCGATCGCCTCAGCCGCCGGCGGCGATGCCCATTCCGCCGAGTCCGTGCGCTTCAAGATCAAGGCCCTGATCGACGAGGAGCCTGCCGACAAGGCGCTTTCGGACGATCGTCTGGTCGAGATTTTACACGGTCAAGGCGTTGATATTGCTCGGCGTACAGTCGCCAAATATCGCGAAGCGATGCGCATTCCCTCATCGGTTCAGCGGCGGCGAGACAAGTCGTTCACCCGTTAGAACAGCGTCGACCTAAGCCGCGTGGCAAGAGGCTGAGGAAATTATTTTAGACGGCCATGCAAGACTTTGAATGACCCTTGATCCGGCGTCGGGGACCGGCTGATTCTCCCCGGTTCGTCAGGCTTCATCAGGGTTATATGGTAGGGTTGACTTGCCCACATCCCGGACATATTGTCCCGCGCCTTGCGAAAGGGTTGCCCTGGTGGCGCCGCGGTCGGCTTAAATTACGGGTCTTTCGGCCCCATATGAAAATGACCACCACAACAACAACATTGAGTGGGTTCCCATGCAGATTGCTGTAAACGGTAAGCAGTTTCAGATCGGCGACTCTCTACGTGGCCACATCGACACCTCGATTCGCCAGGCTGCCGAGAAATATTTCGGCAACCCAATCGACGCGACGGTGACCATGTCCCGCGAGGGTGGCAGCATCCGAGC
>JAQBUJ010000024.1 GCA_027623845.1 Pseudomonadota bacterium | reverse complement strand
CGCCGGCGAGATGGGTCTTGCCGGTTCCGGTACCGCCGATCAGCACGAGATTGCGTTGCTGGTCGAGAAAGCCGCCGGTGGCGAGATCCCGTACCAAGGTCTCGTTGACCGGGGTGTCGGCGAAGCCGAACTCCTCGATCTCCTTGGCGAAGGGCAGCTTGGCGATGGTGGTCTGATACTTGATCGAGCGCGCTTGCTTCTCGCTGATCTCGGCGGTCAGAAGATCACCGATGACGCGCGGCGGCTCATGCTGGCGTTTGACGGCGGTGGTTATAATCTCGTCATAGACACCTCTCATCCCATGCAACTTCAAGGTGCTCATGGCGTCCAGGATCTCGGATCGGTCCATCATGGCGCTCTCCTCAGGTTGTCGTATCGATCACAATCGGCGGCCGGTTCGACGACGAGCCGCAACGCCTCGGGTGTCATGATCGTTACCGGCGGCGCGGGGTCCCGTTGGCGGGCTAGAATGTTGAGGACGACGTCGGCGGAATGAACGCCTTGGTCGAGCGCCTCCTGACAGGCGGCCTCCACGGCTTTGAGCCCGTCGGACAGCACGGCGGCGAGAACTTCCACCATTTGCCGGTCGCCATCCGGTACCGCGCGCAGCTTGCGGCGGATACGTTCCAAGGAAGCCGGCATCACTCAATCCTTGAACGGCGCGCCATTGCGCAACGCTCCCGGCTTGCGCGCCAACACCGGGACATAGTGCCAGGGGTCGTAGATCGTCTTGCCGCGACCGAAAGCGCGCTCATGGGTGCCAACGACGCGACCCTCCTGGCGGATCTCGATCCGTTCAGCATAGGCGCGGATCTCCACCGGCCGGCCCACCGCGCTGGCGGCGACCGAGTATTTGTTGTTATCGAAGCGGGAATGGCGTGGAAGCCATCGAACGGGCCGGCATACGGGACCAAGCTTGGACGCTCGGCCTCGAACATCTCCCAGATCGTCTTGTCTCGTTCCTCGGGGTGGCGATGCACCTTGGCCCAAGCGATGCAGCGATCGATCAGCCAGGCGTTCAGTTCCGCGTAGCTGGCTACCCGAAGGCGGGGCGAGAAGAACCGCTGGCGCACCACGCCGACCTGGTTCTCGACTTGACCCTTCTCCCAGCCCGATGCCGGCGTGCAAGCTACCGGCTCGACCAGATAGTGACCGCACATCTGTGCGAAACGGCGATTATAGGCGCGTGCCTTGCCCGTGAAGACCGCATCCACCGCCGTCTTCATGTTGTCATAGATCCCGCGCTCACACGCGCCCTTGAACAAGGCGAAGGCCCGGTCATGGGCGTCGAACACCATCTCCTGGCTCTCGCGTGGATAGGCCCGCACGAACATCATCCGGCTGTGACAGAGACGGACATGGGCGACCTTCACCGTCGTCGTCACGCCGGCGATGACCACGATCTCGTGGCTCCAGTCGAACTGATAGGCTTCCCCGGGCGCGAAGCTCAACGGCACATAGGCCGCCGCCACCGATTCCTTCTCACGGCGTTCCCACGCCGAGGCGTAGCGGCGCACCGCGTCATAGCCACCCTCGTAGCCGAGCCCTCGAAGTTCTTCATAGATCCGCGTCCAACTCAGCCGCTCGCGCGACGACCGTGCCGCGTTCGCCGAAAGCAGGCCGTCCAACTCATCCTGTAGTGGGCCGATCTTCGGGCGCGGCTGGACCCGGCGCTCATACTCAAACGCCGTCGCGCCAGAGCGTACGATCTTGCGAACCGTGTTCCGCGAGACATGTAGATCCCGCGAGATCTCCTTCAGCGACCGGCCGCGAACAAAAAACTCCCGGCGAACCCGCGCGATCGTATCCACGCCCTTCATCCCCCACCACCCGTCCAGAAAAGACGGGCAGTCTCCGTGACACATTATCAGGGGGTCAAAATTGGACGCTGATACCCCCGCTCAGGGGGTCAACATTCCACGCCTGTTCACAATCGAACGAACATCCCGGGACATTCTTGGTCGTTCAAGCGTGAGGAAGGGCCGAAAGCTCTCCTTTGCTGGCTGGATTGAGGGTGGGCGCGGGCTTCGTCCCCGAAGCTGCAAACGCTTTCATGTTCACCTCGGGATCGGAGGATTTCCGACAGCCTGCGATCCGGAAACTGTCATCGCGGCTCTCGGTCGTCGGTGGACCGCCACGAAATGGGGGCATTCCGAAGCTCTCGCGGATCGAATCTGGTCGGGTCAATCGGATCGGTGGATCGGATACACGTTGAAGGAGTTTCGAACCTCCGAGACCGAGAGATTCATGACCAACGTTCAGTATGTCCGTAGTTCGACACGGAGTTCGACCCGCTAGCGGTTAACGAGTCCCCAGGCGAGTAGGATCCGAGTCTATAAGAAGACCAACCTCGAGCAGTCCATCGTCCCGATCCGGGACGTCATGACGGCCCTTGAAGGACGAATCTGTCCGAAATCTGGATGGCCCCATCGGACCAGAGTTCGACCAACAGCACCCACGAATTCCGCGTTGGATGTCTAGAATTGTCACGACGCTATACCCGCATCTACGTGAGGAGAGGAGAAAACGGACCTAGAGCGGATTGTCGTGTCGAACGATAATTTTCAGAGTCATCCAGCTCGTCGCTTAGCCGTTCGAATTTCGATCGAAATTTTGGACTCCAATACCTCGCCGCCGAAAGTTGGAGTAACTGGCACGGCAATTGGATCATCATCGTCGAAATCTGGCACATATGCCCCGCCGTGATCCATCCATTTGATCAGATCCATTGGGAAGAACCCCGGGTGGTCGGACACGAATTTTTGGGGCCCTTCAAACGTGAAGAGACGGCGGTCATTTTGGTCGTAAATGTAAACCCGTTCGCCGATTACGATATCGTCGTTGTCGTGGATGGGCCCCCAGAAATCGATCCTGAAGCCATTCCGGGCGATCCAGTCGTAAAACTCAACCGCAGCGGGATCGATACGCTGTTGGGCCTCAAAAGCAAGTTCTAAAGCCGCCTTTCTAAATCCTTCGCGTCCCTTTGCGTCATTGGTGAATATCGAGCATAGTTCGACGAGTTCGTCGACGAACTCTCGGTCGCACCTCCATAGATTGCAGCCAACCGACTTCGCTAGCTCCAACTCTTCATCGGTGATCGGGTAAACCCCTCCATAGACGTTTTGTTGCCACATTTTTCTCTCCTTAGTTGTAGGTTCGCGCCAAAAGATTTCGACGCGGGGGTATCCCGGCACGTGCGCTGCCGTGCCGTGAATTCAGTCGCGGTTGGCGTAGAAGGTTCGAAGGTCCCGGATCGGGGAGACCGGCGACCGGAATTCCCAGAGGTTGGGAATACCGCGCCTCGTCCTGCGGGCGGGGCCGGAGAAGAACATCGGATGATCCTTTACGAACCGATCCAGTCGCCGAACGCGCATCCACAACACGCCCTTGGCGTCGGTTACATACCAAACCGGCACGAGGTCGTTACCTTGGTCATCTCGGGGGAGCCGCTCCAGGTACAACCCGAAACGATGCTTCTCTAAAAACGCCTCGAACGGGTCGATGACGTGGGCTCTGCGTTCGCGAAATCGCTCATGCGTACCATTCAAAAGTCGGTATGACTGGCTGATTTGGTCACTGCGGGACTTGCGATCGAAGAATCCGCAGTATCGCGCGGATTCTTGTAAGTCTTCAAGGTAGGCCCGATCGAATGACCGGGGCTCGACACCGAGCTGGCCAACGATCTCGCGCAACTCCGTATCGAGGTGACACTCCTCGCCGAACAGGTTCTTGATCAGCATTTTTCGCTCCTTTGCAGTGATTGGGCTGATTCCAACAACAGGAGCGTGGTGCGTATATCTTCGTTTCCGTTCCGTATTTCAAGCCGAAAAAGGCCTCGAAACGAGATTTTTTCCCAACCGCGAAAATAGGAGATTTTCTCCGTTTATGGCCGGGGAGATTCGCATCCATTCGAGATTGGAACGACAGTGATTCCAGTCCAGAACGGTCACTCGGTCAGTGGTGGCGATAAATACGATGGACTGCCCAGGACGCATCTCCCGGACAGACCAAGGATCTCAAGCGATGGATACCGTCCAGATGGGAGACACCGATCAGGTGCTCGCTGGAAAGGACAGGGCCCCGCCTCGTCGTCGAGGTACGATCCGCTGAACGCTCTCGGGGGTGGAGCACGACATCGCCCCAAGTGACGACGCTCTGAGCCAACATCTCAACGTCTTAGAGCCCGTCCGCAAAGTTGTTGAGTCTCTTGAGTCATTTGTGATTCAGTATCTGGTGACCATAAATACGGGAGCTACCAGATGTGGACGAAGGAAAGTCGAGCGCGGTACGAACGGCGTGGTTTGCGGTATCCGAGTGACCTGACGGACGAGGAGTGGTCGCTTCTGTCGTCGCTGATCCCGCCAGCCCGCCGTGGCGGCCGCAAGCGGACGGTGGATGTTCGCGCGGTGATCGACGGTTTGCTCTATGTTCTGGAGACCGGTTGCCCGTGGCGTCATCTGCCGAAGGATTTTCCGCCGAAGAGCACGGTGCACGGCTATTTCGATCTTTGGGCCTGGGACGGCACGCTCGAGCGGATGCACGATACGCTCTATGTTGCGTTGCGCGAGGCGGAAGGCCGGGAGCCGCAACCGAGCGCCGCGATCCTCGACAGTCAGAGCGCCAAATCGGCGCAAAAAGGGGGGCGTCGCTTGACCCGGTTGGCTATGACGCCGGCAAGAAGACGCGCGGCGTAAAACGCCACATCCTCACCGATCATGGCGGCCTGCTGCTCACGGCGGTGGTGCATCCGGCCGACATTCAGGACCGCGACGGCGCGGCCCTGGTGTTGAACAAGCGGGTGCGTCGGCGGTTCCCGTTTATCGAGGCGGTCTTCGCCGATGCCGGTTACCAGGGGCCGAAAGCGGCCAAGGCGGTGGCCAGGACCGGGCCCTGGCGGCTGGAAATCATCAAGCGAAGCGACGGCGCGAAGGGCTTCGTGGTGCAAGCCAAGCGCTGGGTCGTCGAACGCACGCTCGCCTGGATCTCGCGTAACCGAAGGCTCGCCCGCGACTTCGAGGCCTTGGCCCGAACCGCCACAGCCTTCATCTATCTCGCCATGATCAAGATCATGATACGGCGCTTGAAACAAACATGAACTTTACGGACGGACTCTAACATAATTCGAATTATGAAGAAAAATCAACATGCTATGGTGGTATTGGGTAAGTTTTTGTACCGCCTTGAAAATTCTATATTGTTAAATGTACTCTTTTTATTCTTTAATGGCGTTGCCGCGGTGTGGAGGTGACGACATGCGAAATTGTGATAACAAGAATGACTTGATAAGAGAGCCTGATTTCAACCTTTTGTTGATTGCGGACCCTTATGAACCTTGGCGGTTCAGGATCGAGGGCACGATCCGAATTGGCCACATGGGTGATCCCTACGAGGAACTTGAGGCCAGGCTGAAGCGACTGCTGTTAATTCGGGGGCACAGCGCTGTTGCGGACATTGTGAAGCTCTAAGGCGATAACCAGCGCCACGCCCCTGAAAGAGGACCGCCAAAGCAATGGTGTAAATCAGCCGATGATCGGCGACACATTCATGCGCCAGCGCGCCGTCCATGCGGGGCAGTTAAAGCAACGCGGATCAGTCACAAAGCGCGGCGGGTCAGTTAAAGCGCGGCGGGCGGGGAAAGCCGGTTGGCGGCAGTTTGCCGGTGCCAGCCCGCTTGCCGATCCAGGTGGTTAAATCGGTTTCGGTGCGTTGCCGACCGCCATTCATATGCCAGCTGATACCATCCTCGGCGCGGAATATCTTGGCATCGGCCATCTTGCCATCTTTATAGCGCTGCAGGATCACGCCCTTGCCGCGGGTCAATTCGGGTATTTCCTCAAGCGCGAAGACCAACAATTTGCGGTTGGTGCCGACGACGGCGACGCTATCGCCATCGGTGGCGACGCAGATCGTCGCCTTGGCGCCGCGCGCCGGATTCATTACCTGGCGGCCTGATCGGGTCTGGGCGACAACATCCGCCGAATTGACCCGGAAGCCGCGACCGTCATCCGAGGCGACCAGGAATTGCCGGTCCGGTCGGTGGATCTCGAGGGTTACCAGGTCATGATCATTGGCCAATTCGATCATCAGTCGCAGCGGCTCGCCATGGCCGCGCCCGCGCGGCAGCTTGTCGGCCTGCAAGGTATAGAAGCGAC
Organism: Pseudomonadota bacterium; assembly: GCA_027623845.1. Taxonomy (GTDB): domain Bacteria; phylum Pseudomonadota; class Alphaproteobacteria; order Thalassobaculales; family Thalassobaculaceae; genus JADHLJ01. The sequence continues at coordinate 6,980 of JAQBUJ010000024.1, read as the reverse complement.
CATCGGTGGCGAAGACCAAAATCCGGTCAGTGGTCTCGGCCCGCAGCAAAAACCGTGGACCGTCGCCATCCTTGAATTTCAGCTCCGCATCGTCGCCGAGATGGCCTTTCATCGCCCTGATCCAGCCTTTTTCCGAGCAAACCACGGTGATCGGCTCCCGCTCCACCATGGCCTCCATCGGGACCACGACCTCTGAGGGCGGGCCCCCGATGTCGGTGCGGCGCTTGCCCAGCTTGGTGGTTTTGCCGAAATCCTTGCGCAGGGTGGAAATTTCGCCGGCCACCACGTGCCAGCGCCGGCTCTCATCTGACAGCAAGTCTTCAATGTCGAGCTTCTCGGCGATCAGGTCCTCGTGCTCCTTGCGAATTTCGATCTCCTCAAGTCGGCGCAACGCCCGCAGCCGCATGTTGAGGATCGCCTCGGCCTGGACATCGGATAAGTCCCAGCGCCGCATCATCTCGGCCTTGGGCTCGTCTTCCTCGCGGATGATCCGGATCACTTCGTCGATATTGAGATAAGCGATCAAATAGCCGGCCAGGATCTCCAACCGGTGGTCGATCTTGCCCAACCGGAAGTTGGAGCGGCGGACCAGCACGACGTGGCGATGTTCAAGGAACGCCAGCAAGGCTTCGCGCAGGGACATCACACGCGGGATCTGCTCGGCATCCAACACATTCAGATTGAGGCTGACCCGGACCTCCAGATCGCATTGCCGGAACAGGCTCTCCATCAGCACGGTCGGATCGACATTCCGGCTTTTCGGCTCCAGCACCAGGCGCACGTCCTCGGCTGACTCGTCCTGAATATCGCCAAGCATGGCGAGTTTGCGGGCCTCCAACAGCTCGGCCATTTTCTCGACCAGCCGGGATTTCTGCACCTGATAGGGGATTTCGGTCACCACGATCTGATAGGTGCCGTTCTTCAGCTTCTCGACTTCCCAGCGCGCCCTCAATCGAAAACTACCGCGTCCGGTGCGATAGGCCTCGCTTACCGCCTCGCGGGTGTCGACCAGGATGCCGCCGGTGGGGAAATCCGGGCCGGGGATAAAGTCGACCAGGGTCTCCATGGAGCAGTTCGGATGCTTGATCAGATGCAGCAGCGCGTCGCACAGTTCTTCGACATTGTGCGGCGGGATCGAGGTGGCCATACCGACCGCGATGCCCTGGGCGCCATTGGCCAGCAGATTTGGAAAGGCGGCAGGCAGGACGATCGGCTCGCTATCCTCGCCGTCATAGGTGTCGCGAAAGTCGACCGCATCTTCATCAATGCCGCGCAGCAACCGCTCGGCGACTTCGGTCAGGCGCGCCTCGGTGTAGCGCATGGCGGCGGCGTTATCGCCATCGATATTGCCAAAGTTGCCCTGGCCGTCGACCAGGGGATAGCGCTGGGCGAAGTCCTGGGCCAGGCGGACCAGGGCCTCATAGATGGAGGCGTCGCCGTGCGGGTGGTATCCCCCCATGACCTCGCCGACGACCTTGGCGCATTTGCGCGCCGCCGCCTGCGGGTTCAGCCGCATCTGGTGCATGGCGAACAGCAACCGGCGATGCACCGGCTTCAGCCCATCACGCACATCCGGCAGCGAGCGCGCGGTGATCGTCGATAGGGCATAGGCCAAATACCGCTCGCTCAGCGCGTCGGCAAATTTCGTCTCGTGTATTTCAGCCGATATTGTGGCCATGGGGAAACCCTCCGCTAGATGTTGTATAGGGGAGAGTCGGGGCGCGGGACAAGAGGGGAGTCGGGGTTTCGCCGCCCGTGGATTTCCCGGCCCGCTAAACTTGCTGGCCCGCTAGATTTGCCGAACCAATGTGTTAGCGCCCGGATCAGTGCCGAGAACTTGAAAGACCGGGCGTTTTTGATACTTCACCTGATGCCCCGAGGCGTTGACCTTGTCCGGCATCGAGCGGTCGAACAACGAGGTGCTGGGCATATAGCGATAGACTTGGCCGGCGCGGCGCTTGCCGGAGGTGTTGGCGTTCGAGCCATGCATCAGATAGACGTCGAACAGCGCCAATTGTCCGGGTTCCAGCTCCAGGTCGATGGCCCGCGCCTCGTCCAGGTGCTCTGGCGCCACGGTCTGATCCAACGCGATATTCTGGCGATTGTCTTGCACATGCGGCGCCAAACCATCCCGGTGAGAGCCTGGAATTATCCTCAGACAGCCATTTTCACGGGTCGCCGGGTCGATGGCGATCCAGGCCGAGACATTGGCCAACGGCCGGATCGGCCAATAATCCCCGTCCTGATGCCAGGGGATCGCCATGCCGATCGACGCGGGCTTGCAGAACAGCTGACTGCCCCACATCAGCACGTCGGGCCCGACCAATTGGCGTAAAATGCTGGTGAGCCCGACCGTGGTGCCGAAACTCAAGAAGTCCGCATGATGCTCGCCGGCGATCGGCTTGGTGGCGCCGCCGGGAATGTGTGGGCAGACCAGTCGCTCGGGGCGATGATCCGGGTTCGAGGCGATCACCCGCTCGACCGCGTTCAGCATCCGCCCGACATCCTCGGGCGAGAACCGCCAACGCGGAATGATGTAGCCATCACGGTGATAGGCGTCGATCTCATCCGGGCTGAGCAGCGCCGTTTCGGTTGGCGCCGTCATTTGATCCCGGACCACTCCATGGGCCGGCACAGCTTGTTTTCCTGGCTGACCACCAAGCCCTCGGTTTTGCTCTGATACTCGGCCCAGGCCGGATCGGCGTCGCGGACGGCGCGGCGTTTTTCCAGATCGGCGAGATTTTCATAGCCCCAGAAATGCACCACCTGATGCAACGGCCCATGCTCGACCAGAAAATAACCAAGCGGATCGCCGAGATGCCGACGCAGGATCGGCAAGGCGAATTCTTCAAACAAAGCCAGATAGGTCTTCATCTTGCGGGGAACGATGTTGTAGGTGCGCACGTCGACGATCATCGCTTGGTCTCCTGGTGATTTTGCTGGAGTTTAAGCACGCCGGGGCTTGTGCGCCAGCCGTGCCCGCGCTTGACTGAGGCAGAAAGCGTTCAAGCCTTATTCATCCTCTATTGGGGGCCCGTTATGTTGAAGTTCGCCGGTTTGGAGTTTTCCCGATGAGCCAATCGGACCCCAGCGCCGCCGTTGCCGGTCAGGAGACGCTGGCGCGCGCCTTGTTTGATGCCCTGCACAGCCAGACCCATGATCGGATCGGCATCACCCGCGCCTCCTATGGACCGGGCGAGCAGGCGGCGCGGGATATCATGGCCGGCGCGGCGGACCGCCTTGCCATGGCGGTGGAAGATGACGCGGCCGGCAATGTCTATATGACGCTGCCCGGCGCCGATCGATCGGCGGCCCCGGTGGTGATCGGCTCGCATCTCGACAGTGTGGCCCAGGGCGGCAATTTCGATGGCGCGGCAGGCGTGGTCTCCGGACTGGTTGCCTGCGCCGGATTGCGCGATGCCGGGATCATCCCGCCGCGCGATATCCGGGTGATGGGTATCCGGGCCGAGGAAAGCGCTTGGTTCGGGGTCTCTTATATCGGCAGCCGCTCAGCCCTTGGGGTGCTGCCGGATGGCGCGTTGGATAGCGCTCGGCGGGCCGACACCGGACGCACCCTGGCCGAGCATATGGCCGAGGCGGGTTGTGATCCCCAGGCGCTGCGCGACGGCGCGGTGTATATGCAACCCGGCTCGCTGCACGCTTATCTAGAGGTGCATATCGAGCAGGGACCGGTGCTGGAGGAAGCCGGAGTGCCGGTCGGCGTGGTCACCGGAATTCGCGGCAATCGGCGGCTGCCGCAAGCGCGCTGTATTGGCGAATACTCCCATTGCGGCGGTGTACCGCGCAGCCATCGCCGGGACGCGGTGATCGCCACGGCAGAGTTGGTTGGCGCGCTGGACGCAATCTGGAGCGAATGTGAGGCCGAGGGCAAGGATTTCGCCTTCACCATCGGCAAGTTCTTCACCGATACCGAATGGCACGCGATGACCAAGATCGCCGGCGCGGTCGAGTTCAGCCTGGACATGCGCAGCCTCGACGGTGATTTCATCGAGGCGATGACTGGGCGGGTGCGGGAACTTGCGGCGGATATCGCCAAGCGGCGCGGGGTTACCTTCGAGCTTGGCGAGTTCACCCGCGCGGCGCCCGGACCGATGGATCCGGGCCTCAAGGCGGGCATGCTCGCCGGGGTGGAGGCGCTTGGCATTTCGGCGATGGAAATCGCCAGTGGCGCCAGCCATGACGCCGCCGCCTTCGCCGCCGCCGGCGTGCCGACCCAAATGCTGTTCATCCGCAACGCCAATGGCAGCCATAATCCCGACGAAGCGATGGAGATCGCCGATTTTATGGCCGCGACCCGGTTGCTCGCCTGGTGGCTGGCGAACCACGCCGGATGAACCAGGCCCGATGAACCAGGACCGCTTTCGAGTGCTGATCGAGGGGGCACTGGCCGCCTGGCAGCTCGATGTTGAGCTGGTCTTCGCGGCGACTGAGCCGATTTGCCGTATCCTGCGAGACGGTGAAGAAGTGCTGGCTGTCTCGATCGAGGATCAGCCGTTCGGCATGATCTGGCGGATCGTCGAGCCGGGTCGGCGGGATCGGGTGCATCCCTCGATTGTTCCGGCGTTACGCGGGCTGCGCGAGATCCTCTGCCCGGATCGCGCGACCGGTCGGGTATTGTTCGTAGCGGGAGAGGGCGCATGAGCCAATCTGTTCCCGCGCCGACCCCGGCGCCAATGACCAACCCCGCGCCGACCCCGGCGCCAATGACCAACCCCGCGCCGACCCCGGCGCCAATGACCAACCCCGTGCCGATGACCGTGGTCACCGGCTTCCTCGGCAGTGGCAAGACGACGCTGATCGCCAAGCTCCTGCGACGTCCGGAACTGGCGCGGACCGCAGTGATTATCAATGAGTTCGGCGAGATCAGCCTGGATCATGAATTGATCGAAAGCAGCGAGGAAGACTTGGTGGAATTGAGCACCGGGTGCTTGTGCTGTGTGATGCGCGGTGACCTGACGAATGCCGTTGGCCGGTTGATGGAGCGGCGAAACCGGAATAACAGTTTCGATCGTATCGTTCTCGAAACAACTGGATTGGCCGATCCGGCGCCGATCGTCCATGCCGCCATCGCAGATCCATCCTTAAGGGCTTTGGTACGGCTCGACCGAGTGGTGGTGACGGTGGATGCGCTGACCGGAATTGCGTCGCTCGACGCGCATGAGGAAAGCCGGCGTCAGGTCGCCCTTGCCGATGTGCTGTTGCTGACCAAGACCGATATCGACGCCGGGGATGTTCCGGCGCTGGGCCGGCGGTTCGCCGGGATCAATCCGGATGCGGTGGTTTTCCATACCGATCGCGGTGAGATCGACCCGGCGATTATCATTGGCGTCGCTCCGGCGGCCGCCTCGGTCTCGGTCATGCCGACCGCGGCGCCGGAGTCGTATCACGCCCATGACCACGCTCACGATGAAATCACATCCGTGTCGCTGCGCCTCGATAGGCCGATCCGGGCCGTCGCGCTGACCTTGTTTCTACAGGCCTTGGCCGAGACCATGGGACCGGACCTGCTGCGTCTGAAAGGCATCGTGGCGGTCGCGGAAGCGCCGGATACCCCCGCCGTGGTCCATGGCGTGCAGCATGTGTTTCATCCGATGCGCTGGCTCGATGCCTGGCCCGACGGGACGCGGCAATCCCGTCTGGTGCTGATCGGCAAACGACTTTCCGCCGGCTGGATCGAGGCCTTGCTCGAAACAATCGAGGACGAGGTCGCGCAAGTCTCTGGACAATAGGCCCCTTGGTTCACGAAACTTGGGTGACTTTTGAAGAGGAGGCGGGACATGTTCGATCTGATCTTGCGCGGCGGAACCGTGGTTACGCCCCACGGTGTCGGGGTTCATGACATTGCTGTCTCCGGCGAGACCATCGCCGCGATCACCAATCCCGGAGCGATCGGCGACGATCAGGCCAAGCGCTCGGTTGATGTGTCCGGCAAGATCGTCATGCCCGGCGGAATCGATCCGCATGTCCATTGCAAATGGATCATGCCGATGCCGGATGGCAGCATCGGCTATACCGGCGGCCCGGAAGTGGTGAGCCGTGCGGCGTTGTTCGGCGGCACCACGACGATGATCGATTTCGCCGCCCGTCTCGACGAGATTCCACTGCGTGAGGTGATCGCCAAGCGGGACGAGGACTGGGTCGACAATTGCTATTGCGACTATGCCTATCACGTCATGCTGCTCGGTGATGTAGAGCCACCGGTGCTGAAGGAGTTGGAGAGCGTGCTGACCGACGGCTATCCGACGGTCAAGATCTTCACCACCAACATCACCCCCAGCCGATCCGGGCGGATGGTGCATTTCGGCGATATCTGGGAGGTGTTCAAGATCATCACCCGGAGCGGCGGACTAGGCGTGATCCATGCCGAGGACAACGACATTGTCATGCACATGTACGAGAAGCTGATCCGCGAAGGCCGGGTCAGCTTTCACAACCTGGCCGAGGTGCACAACACGCTGTCGGAGGACCTGTCGTTCCGCCGGGTGATCCGGCTTGCCGAGGCCGAGAAGACGCCGCTGTATATGATGCATGTCAGCGCCGGCACCGGGGTTCAGGCGATCCGCGAGGCGCGGGCCAAGGGCCAGCCGATCTATGGCGAAACCCTGCACCAGTACATGCTTTATAATTCCGAGGATTATAAGCGCCCGAACGGCCAGATGTATCACACCTACCCGTCGCTGAAATCGCCCGAGGATCAGGCCGAACTGTGGGCCGGCACCCTGGACGGGGCGATCAATGCGGTGGCGACGGACGAGATCTGCTGCACCCTGCAGACCAAGATTATCGGTGATCGTATCGACGACACCACCGGCGGCAACGCTGGTGTTGAGCCGCGTATCGGCGTGATGTATCAGGAAATGGTCAAGGTGCGCGGCTATTCATTGGAGCGTTTTGTCGATCTGGTTTCGACCAATGCGGCCAAGATCATGGGGATGTATCCCCGCAAAGGTGCGATTGCC
>JAQBUJ010000023.1 GCA_027623845.1 Pseudomonadota bacterium | reverse complement strand
ATTTCTTCCACAAGGTGGTGGACTGCCAGTGGGCCTGTCCGGCGCACACGCCGGTGCCGGAGTATATTCGGATGATCGCCCAGCGCCGGTACACCGACGCTTATATGGTCAATTGGGAATCGAATGTGTTTCCGGGCGTCCTCGGGCGGACCTGTGATCGACCGTGTGAGCCGGCCTGTCGGCGCGGGCGGATCGAGGACAAACCCGTCGCCATCTGTCGACTGAAACGCGTCGCCGCCGATTACCGGGGTGATATTGAGCATCTGATGCCCGAGATTGCGCCGAAAAACGGCAAGAGAATAGCCTGTATCGGGGGCGGACCGGCCTCCTTGACCGTGGCCCGCGATTTGGCGCCGCTGGGCTATCACGTGGTGATTTATGATCGTGATGCGTCGGGCGGCGGCATGATGCGCAGCCAGATCCCGGCGTTCCGACTACCGGAATCGGTGCTTGATGATGAGGTTGAGCGGATTCTTAAATTCGGTATCGAAACCCGCTTCAACCAAAACATCGATAGCCTGAAGTCGGTTCTGGATGAGGATTTTGACGCGGTTTTCGTTGGCACCGGTGCGCCGCGCGGTCGTGACCTGAACATTCCTGGCCGCGAGGAAGTCGGTGACAATTTCCACATCGGCATCGACTGGCTGATGAGCGTCGCTTTCGGCCATACCTCGAAGATCGGCAAACGGGTCATCGTGCTTGGCGGCGGCAACACGGCGATGGATTGCTGCCGGACCTCGAAACGGCTCGGCGGCGCTGACGTCAAGGTGATCGTGCGAAGCCCGTTCGAGACCATGAAGGCCTCACCGTGGGAAATCGAGGACGCCCAGAGCGAAGACGTCGACATCCTCAACAACCACGTGCCGCTGGAATTCGTTCTCGAGAACGGCAAACTCGTTGGAATGAAGTTTGACAAAGTGGCGCCGGTCTTCGACGAAACCGGGCGCCGCAAGCTTGTTTCGACCGGTGAAGAGCCGTTGTTCTTCCCCTGTGACGATGTGCTTTGCGCCATCGGCCAAGAGAACCACTTTCCTTGGATTGAGCGCGACATCGGTCTTGAGTTCGGCGAATGGGACATGCCGGTGGTCGACGAGACGACTTTCCGTTCGACCCATCCCAAGGTCTTCTTTGGCGGCGATGCGGCGTTCGGGCCGGAGAACATCATTTGGGCGGTGGCGCATGGCCATCAGGCGGCGATTTCAATCCATCAGATGTGCGAGAATATCGATCTGAACGATCGACCGCCGCCGAATGTCACTCTGGTCAGCCAGAAGATGGGCATGCACGAGTGGTCGTATCACAACGATATTTCCAACGATCAACGCTACCTCGTGCCGCATGCCGACAAGACCAAGGCGCTTGGCAATATCAAGCTGGAGGTTGAGCTCGGCTTTGACGAAAAGCTCGCCTATGACGAGGCGATGCGCTGTCTCAATTGCGATGTTCAGACCGTCTTTGAGCATTCAAGATGTATCGAATGCGATGCCTGTGTCGATATTTGTCCGGTCGATTGCATCAATTTCACGATGAACGGTGAAGAGGCGGATGTCCGCCAGGCGCTTCGGGTGCCGGCGCTTGATCTCGACCAGGATCTCTATGTTTCCGAAATTCTGCCCACCGGGCGGGTGATGATCAAGGACGAGGACGTCTGTTTGCATTGCGGATTATGCGCCGAGCGCTGCCCGACTGCGGCCTGGGACATGCAGCAGCATTTGCATAATGAGGCGCAGGCCAAACACCAGGAGCTCCCGCGATGAGGGTGAACGATTTCGTCATCAAGTTCGCCAATGTGAACGGGTCCGGCTCCGCCAGCGCCAATGCGCTGTTCGCCAAGGCGATTTTCCGCATGGGTGTGCCGGTGGCGCCAAAAAACATCTTTCCCTCTAACATTCAGGGGTTGCCGACCTGGTTCGAGGTTCGGGTGAACGACAAAGGCTATCTCGGGCGCCGCGAAGGCATCGACATGATGGTGGCGATGAACCCGCAGAGCTGGGACCGCGACGTGGCGGAGGTCGCGCCGGGCGGCTATCTGCTTTACGACAGCACGTTCATCCGCGAGATCGAGCGCGACGATATCAAAACCATCGGCGTACCGCTCACCAAGCTGTGCAATGAGCGTTTCACCATCCCGCGTGAGCGGCAATTGTTTAAGAATGTCGCCTATGTCGGTGCCTTGACGGCGCTGCTGGACATGGACTTCGAGGTGGTCAAAGGAATGCTCTCCGAGCAGTTCCGTGGCAAGGACAAGCTGATTGCGCCGAATGTCGACGCCTTGGAATTGGGCCGGAACTACGCGCTGAAATACTTCGATTGTCCGTTGGATATTCAGGTGGTGACCTCGGATGCGGTGGGTGACCGAATTCTGGTCGAGGGCAATGACGCGGCCGGTCTTGGCTGTGTCTTCGCCGGCGCCACGGTTGCGGCCTGGTATCCGATCACCCCGTCGACCTCGGTCGCCGAGGCTTTCGAGAAATACTGCCACCAACTGCGCATCGAACCGGAGACCGGCAAGAAGAAGTTCGCCATCGTTCAAGCCGAGGACGAGCTCGCCGCCATCGGCATGGCGATTGGCGCCAACTGGAATGGCGCGCGCGCCTTCACCGCCACCAGCGGTCCCGGCATCTCATTGATGAGCGAGTTTCTCGGTCTGGCCTATTTCGCCGAATTGCCGGTGTTGTTGTTCAACATTCAGCGAGGCGGGCCATCGACCGGCATGCCGACCCGTACCCAGCAGTCGGACATCATCTCTTGCGCCTATGCCAGCCATGGCGACACCAAGCACGTTTTGCTATTTCCGTCCGATCCCACCGAGTGCTTTGATTTTGCCGTACGCGGCTTTGATCTGGCCGAGCGGTTGCAGACACCGGTGATCGTGATGAGCGATCTTGACCTCGGCATGAACGAGTGGACGACCAAGCCGTTCAAGATCGACGAGACCATGGGGTTCGATCGCGGCAAGGTGCTCAACGCCGAACAACTGGATGAGATTGAACGGTTTGGCCGTTATCTCGATGTCGATGGCGACGGTATCCCGTACCGTACCTATCCGGGCACGCATCCGGAAAAGGGCGCGTTCTTCACCCGCGGTACCTCGCATGACGAATATGCCGGCTATACCGAGGACGGCACGGTCAACGCCCGGGTCATGCTGCGGCTCTCACACAAATTCAATACCGCCAAGACCGTGGTGCCGGCGCCGGAATTCGGCCAGAAAACCCAAGGTGCGACGATGGGCCTGATCCATTTCGGCACGACCGCCGTCTCGGTGCCCGAAGCCATGGGCATGCTGGCCGATAGCCAGATCCATCTCGATACGATGCGGCTGCGCGCTTTTCCGTTTTCGCAAGAGGTCGAGGACTTCATCTTGAGCCACGACAAGGTGTTCGTGGTTGAACAGAACCGCGACGGCCAGATGCGTTCGCTGTTGGTGAATGAGTGCGGGCTTGATCCGGCGCGGCTGGTGCCGATCTTGAATTTTGACGGCTCGCCGATCACCGCCCGGACCATTGCCAACATGATCTTGGAGCATCTCGGGCAAGCTGTTGAAGATCGATCGGCTGATGGCGTCGCGGCCGAGTGAGCACGACGAAAATACCACGGTAAACATTTGACGTTCCGGGATCACGGACATGACCTACATCGCCAAGCCAAAGTTTCATCACCCCAAATTACCGCTGAACGACCTCGGTCTGACGCGGCGGGACTACGAAGGGGCGATGTCGACGCTTTGCGCCGGTTGCGGCCACGATTCGGTCAGCGCCGCCATTGTCGAGGCCTGTTTTGAGTTGAACCTGCCGGCGCACCGGGTGGCGAAGATGTCCGGCATCGGTTGTTCGTCGAAGACGCCGACCTATTTCCTGTCGAAAAGCCATGGCTTCAATTCGGTTCACGGTCGCATGCCGTCGGTGGCTACAGGCGCCAATCTGGCGAATAACAGCTTGAAATATATCGGCGTATCCGGCGATGGCGACACCGCTTCGATTGGTTTCGGGCAATTCGCCCATGCGGTGCGCCGGCAAGTCGATATGCTGTATGTGGTTGAAAACAATGGCACCTATGGGTTGACCAAGGGGCAGTTCTCGGCGACCAATGACCGGGTCTCGGTCGGCCGCAAGGGGCAGAAGAACGCCTTCGACGCGATTGATCTGGCGGCGATGGCGATCCAGCTTGGCGCCAGCTTCGTCGCCCGCAGTTTTTCCGGCGACAAGGACCAATTGGTGCCGCTGATCAAGGCGGCGCTGTCGCATAAGGGCTTTGCGTTTATCGATGTGATTTCGCCGTGCGTCACCTTCAACAACCACATCGGCTCGACCAAGAGCTTCGAGTTCGTGCGCGATCACGAGCATACGGTGACCGGGGCCGATTATGTCCCGCATCGAGAGACCATTACCGCTGATTACGAAGAAGGCTCGGTCATCGATGTGACCCTGCACGACCAAAGTCGGGTGCGTCTGCGCAAGCTCGATGCCGGGTATGATCCATCCGATCAGGCCGGCGCGCTGCAACACATCATGGCGCGCCAGGCAAAGGGCGAGGTGGTTACCGGCCTGCTGTATCTGGATACCGGCGAGACCGAATTGAAGGAAAAGATGGAGATGGTCGCCGCTCCGCTAAATTCCCTGGGGGTCGCGGAACTTCGTCCGGACATGGCGGCGCTCGAGAAGATCAACGTCGGTTTGCGATAATTTCCTCGATCGCGTTTTAACGGCGCCCTGATTCCAGTCGTCGCCATCCGCGCCGGATCGCGCTAGTCTGTCGGCCTTCACCTTGACCCGCGCCCGGAGGCTTGATCATGAGCACCGTCGACCCGCACCACGTCGTTCTGACCGGCGAGAATCCCTTTATCAAAATCAGTGAGAAGGACGGCGATCCGCTGTCCACCGACGCCAGCTTCTGGCGGATTATCTTCAGCCCCGCCGGGCCCGGCCATGTGCTCTATATCAAAAGCGAGCTGACCGAGGACCAATGGCGGATCTATTCCGACAACATCGCCATGGCGCGGTGGCTGCAAAGCAGTATCCAGGGCATTTTGAACCCGGCGACGGCGGATACCGCCATTGAGGTTATCGATGCGGAGTTCTCGCAATCCGGGGACATGCGGGATTTCTGGACCGAGGAGATCGTCTCCGCCGACGAAGAGATTTCGATGACCTGGTATGATATCGGCGATCCGCTGCTCGTCCATACTGATCCGACCACCGATCCGAAGCGTCCGGTCGGGGTTTGCACGGTGCTGATCCCGGCGGCTGGCACGCGGCTGACCATCAACGGCGTGCAAGCCAAGGGCCAGGCGTGGCCGAGGGAGCGGGAAGGGCGGCCATTCAGCACCAGTTGCCTGGCTTTTTCCGAAAGCTGGACCGAAGCGCGCTAGGGTCATGCGACCGAGTTCCGGCAGCTTTCCATTCACAGACGAGAACGGCACGGTGTGGTTGGCCTTCGTTGATTGGGGCATGCCACGCCGGGACCGTGTTGTGATATGCGCGCATGGTCTGACCCGGCAGGGACGCGACTTCGACGTTCTGGCCCGGGCGATGGCCACCGATTGCCAAGTGATAGAGATCGATGTCGCCGGTCGCGGGCGCAGCGGGTGGCTCGCCGATAAAACCGCCTATAATTTCGACACCTACCTTCTGCATGCCCACGGGCTGATGGATTATCGTGGGATTGCGGCCGTCGATTGGGTCGGCACGTCGATGGGCGGGATCATCGGCATGCTGTTGGCGGCCGAGGACGAGTCGCCGATACGCCGGTTGGTGATAAACGATGTCGGCCCTTTCATCCCGAAAACGGCGTTGGAGAGCATCGGCCAATATGTCGGCGCGGCGCCGCGCTTCCGCAATCTCCAGGCTGCTGGGGAATATCTGCGCGAAATACATGCCGGGTTTGGCGCGCTGAGCGATGCCGATTGGTCCGATCTAACCATCCACAGCGTGACCCGCGAGGTCGATGGCGGTTATGTCATGCACTACGACCCGGCGATCGGCGATGTCTTTAAGGAACCACTGGAGGATGTCGACCTCTGGTCGGTTTATGACCGCATTCAATGCCCGGTGTTGGTGTTGCGCGGCGCCGATTCCGAGGTGCTGACGGCTGAGACAGCGCGGGAGATGACGGAACGTGGACCGCGGGCCGAATTGGTCGAATTTTCCGGCTGCGGCCATGCGCCGGCCTTGATGAATGACGCGCAGGTCGCCGTCGTGCATGAATGGCTGCAACGGGATGTCCTCGGCGAAGAAGAGGGCGATGAAGAGGGCGATGAAGCGGGGGCCGAAGAAGCCGGACGAGACACCGGCGAGCAAACCCAAAAGGATGGCGATGGCGATTCGCACGGCGCTGCCGGCTGAACTGGAATTCCCGCCGTTTCGGCCGCGGTTTCCCTGGCTCGGCCGGGATCTGCAGACCCTGCGCAATTCCTTTACCGGATCACGGCCCCCGGTCGCCGGTGTCGAGACCGAGCGATTGGTCTTCGAAATGCCCGACGGAACCGGGGATCGCTTGACCGGTGCGCTATCGCGTCCGGGCAATGCCAAGCCGGCGGCTGGCAAGGCCTTGGTGGTTTTGGTGCACGGCCTCTCCGGGTGTGAGCAAAGCGCCTATATGCTTGAAAGCGCCCGGTATTTTCTTGATATCGGGCACCCGGTCCTGCGGCTTAACCTGCGCGGTTCGACGCCGACGCAGCCGCATTGCCGCGAACATTACCATGCCGGTCGCGACGAGGATCTGGCGGCGGTTTTGGATCAGTTGGTCGGGCGTTCGGAGCTGCAGGCGGGCTTGGTGCTGATCGGGTTTTCGCTTGGCGGCAACATGGCGCTGAAATTCGTCGCCGCACGAGGCCGGGACTACCCGTTGTGCTGTGCGATCTCGGTCTCCGCCCCGATTGATCTGGCGGCGGCGGCCGAGCGTTTTTTGCAACCGCGCAACCGCTTCTACCACGCCTGGATCCTGCGCCAGATGAAGCAGGACGCCATCGCCGCCAAGGACCTCGGCGAACGCGAGGCGCGGACCATTCGAACCGCGCGGACGATTTATCAATTCGACGACCGGGTGGTCGCCCCGCGCAACGGCTTTCAGGGCGCGCAGGACTATTACCGGCGGTGCTCGGCGGGCCAATTCCTTGATGATATCAGAGTGCCGACCCTGGTGATCCACGCGCTCGACGATCCGTGGATACCGGCGCGGGACTATTTGAACATCCCGTGGAAGGCCAATCCCTATCTGACGCCGTTATTGCCGCTGTCCGGCGGCCATGTCGGCTTTCATGACGCCAGGGGAACCTGGCACAACCGGGCGGCGGCGTTGTTCATCGAAAAGCGCGGCGCTGCGCGCCTATGATGGGTCGGGCTGGCTTGTATGGTTGACGCCCGGTGCGAATCACAGTCGATAGATGGATTGATCATGCCGAAACCACGGGAGCTTCTATGAGCCGCGCCGAAAAAAGACGGCAACAGCGCGCCAATGCCGGCAAGACCGGGGTTGGCAAAACTGGGGTTGGCGAACCGGGGACCGGCCAGACCAGCGCCGCGCGGACGCCCGTTGTCAGCGACCCGCGATCCCTGCGTCACGAGGAAATGTCCAGGACCGCGATGCGGCGTTACATGGAGGGCGACGCCGAGGCGGCGAAGGCGCTTTGGACGGCGGTTCTGCACGAAGACGAGGAATATCCCGACGCGTTGCACGGGATGGGGGTGATCGCCCGCGACATGGGACGCTACGAGGTTGGCGCCGAGTTGATGCGCCGCGCCTTGCTGAAAGACCTTACGAATGCGCCGATGTATAGCAATCTCGGCACCTTGTTTGAGCGTTGGGAACGCTACGACGACGCGATCGCGGCTTATAAAACCGGCCTGCGGCACGCGCCTCGAGATCAAATTCTTTACAATAATCTTGGCAGTTGTCTTGCCCATATGGGGCAGCGGGGCGAGGCGCTGCGGGCGTTTAAAAAAGCCCTTGATCTGGGCGGCGAGAGCCTTGATCTGCTGACGAACTACGCTGTGACATTGGCCGATGTCGGCCAGTTCGCCCGCGCCGAGCCGTATTTTTTAAAGGTGCTTGAGAAACGGCCGGAGCCGTCGCCGTTTCATTTTTCCTATGGCACGCAACTGCTTAAGCAGGGGCGATGGGCAGAGGGATGGCGGCTTTACGAGCGTCGTTTGCTCAAATTGGATGCGAGGGTTTTAGAGCGACGATACCCGCAACCGCATTGGACGGGCGACCCGGCGGTTGAAAGTTTATTGCTTGGTGGGGAGCAGGGCATCGGTGACGAAATCCGCTATGCGAGCATGATTCCCGATGTGTTAAGGGCCGTTGAGAATGTAACGGTTGAATGTGAGCCGCGATTGGTTGATCTGTTTCAAAGGTCATTTCCAGCGGCCCGGGTGCTGCCCGGGCCCTATGGCGACGGGGAGAGCCGCGCGGTAAATTGTGCCGCCTCGGTGCCGATGGGCTCGTTGGGCGGATTGTTTCGGGGGTCTCCAGAGGCCTTTCCAAGACACACCGGCTATCTCACGCCGGACCCCGAGAGACGCCAGGATTTCGCTGCGCGTCTCGCCGAACACGGTGATGGGCCTTTTGTCGGGGTCTGCTGGCGCAGCGGGTTGCAGCGCGCGTTTCGCAATGAATACTACGCGTCGGTTACGGAGCTGGGGCCGCTGCTGAAGACCGAAGGCAGCCGGTTTGTGAACCTGCAATATGATGCGCGGGATGAGGAATTCGCCGAAGCCAAGTCACGCTTTGGCGCGGACTTGCTGCGGTGGGACGATCTGGACCTGAAAGATGATCTGGACGGCGCGGCGGCGCTGACGGCTTGTTTGGACATGGTGGTCTCGCCGGCGACCTCGGTATCGTGCATGGCCGGCGCTCTTGGCGTGCCGACCCGAGAATTCCGACCGTCTTTGGTGCCGCAAGGCCATCTGATCGATGGGACTTGTCCATGGTTCCCCAGCCTGCGTTTTATCGACAAACGCGCCGGCGAGGCATGGACCAAGGTATTTGGCGAAATTTCCAGGGAGCTGCGCGGATTGGTGGCGGCTCGCGAAGAAGGATAAGGCGTACGGCAACCGGCCGCAGGTTTTTTGACCGAGCCGCCGGGCAACGCGGGAAAAGGCGGCCCCGGGGCGAACCCCGGGGCCAGTTGGAAGCGGTAACAGGTGCGGGACTACGTTACCGCTTCACTCTGATGATCTCCTCGAGCAGTTCGTCGCCCGTGGTGATGATCCGGGTCGCGGCCGAATAAGCCCGCTGGGTGATGATCAAATCAGTGAACTCCTCGGCGATATCGACGGTTGAGTTTTCCAGGGCCGATGATTGAATTCGGCCCGAACCTCCCTGTTGGGCGAGGTTGAGAACAATGTCGCCCGACGTGCCGGTGGTTCGATAGGCATTGCCGGAAACCGGTTCCAGTTCTGTCGGTGAGGGGATCGAGCCGATAGGAATGCGATAGACCGCGCGTGACTGGCCATTGGCGAATTGGGCGGACAACAAGCCGGTGTCATCAATTACCACAGATGTCAGCGCCGAAGGGGCCGAGCCATCCTGGTTCAACAGAGAAGGCGCGAAAGCAGCATCGAACTGCGTCGTGCCGGTCGCTTGGTCAAAGGTGCCGAAGTTCACCGATATTGTCAGATTGTTGACCGCTCGACCGGCAATGATCGCAGCGCCGGTGAAGGTCACCGGATCGCTGGCCGGCGTGGCGGACGTGCCGGTGGTGCCGTTTAGAATATTGAGGGTGCCGTCGCCGTTGAATTGCATGTCCCGGGCGCCGGGCACTGTCGGGTTGATTGCGGTGCCGGTCCCCACATCGACGAGAGTGAACTGGTAGGCCCAGTCGTTGGCGGCGGCGTCTTTACTGAAAGTAACCCGCAGCAGGTAGTCGTTGCCCTCACTGTCGAACACGGTGATGTTGGTGGTTTGCGTGCCGGCCGTTGTGGTGTTTGACGGCAAGTTTACATTGATGTTCGCGGTGGTTGTCGGGTTGGCGACCTGGCCAAACTGCGAGAGGTTGACGGTCTCCAGACTGGTCAGCAAATCCCGGGTGGTGTTGTTGACGATGTTGCCGCTGGTGTCGGTCAAGTAGCCTTGCAGGTAATAGCCGGCGGTGTTCTGCAGACGACCATTTTCATTGGCGACGAAACTGCCGGCGCGGGTCATGAGAAATTCATCGTTCGGACCCGGAATTTACGCTTTGTTGGCGATGAAAAAGCCGTTGCCGTCGATTGAAATATCCGTGGCCGAGGTGGTTCCCTGCAGCAGGCCCTGTTGCTCCGGGTCGCTTAGCGGTTGGGCCACGACGCCGCCGGCGGTGAAGCCGCTGACCGAGGCGCTACGGGTGACCAGGGTTCGGAACCGAGCATCGGTTTCCTTGTAGCCAATGGTGTTGGAGTTGGCGATATTGTCGGAAATAACAGCGAATGCCGTTGCTTGTGCGGCAACCGCCGCGACGCCTGCGAATAGGCCAGAGTTGATACTCATTTTGTTGCTCCTTCGCGCTTGCCGGAAAACTTGTCCGGGGGCGCACCGCTTCCATTCTTGTTATGCGTTCTCGCGGTTATTGGCGTTCTGCCTATCGAGGGTCTCGTGCCGCCCCGTTTTAATGGGCCAAGTGTAGGGCCCTGGATTTGTTGGGGAGGATCTGATCAGGGCGCTTGCCCCTATTGGATCTTCATAATCTGGGCCAGCGTGACGGTGATGTCGTCGCCGATAAGCAGCGCCGGACCACTGTCGGTGGATTTCACCCCGCTGACCAATCCGGTGCTATCGACACTGGCGGTGATCGGGTCGCCATTGGCGTCCAATGCACTGACGTTCATTGTGTATTTGCCTGGGGCCAGGGCACCGCCGCTGCTGTCGGTTAAATTCCAATTGAAGGCGTGCCGGCTGCCGGCGACGGTCTCGCCGGTCTCGGAATAGACCAGTGCGCCAGCGGCGTTCAGCACGTTCAGGGTGACCGTCTGGGGTACCGAACCGAATTCATACCCCCAGGTCGTGCCGGCTGAGGTCACGTCGGTGGTATTGCCTTCGACCTGCACCTCATGACCGATATAGGAAACCGCCGCCGCATCGGCGTTGGTGTTTTGCGACTTGACCAAGGCCTCAAGATTCTTGTTTTGCGCGATCTGCTGTTCGACACCGGCGAATTGCACCAATTGGGCGGTCATCTCGTTGGTGTCCATGGGACTGGTCGGGTCCTGGTTCTGCAACTGCGTTGTCAGCAGGTTCAGGAAGGTCTCAAAGTCCGTATTCAAGCCAGAGAGCGCAGTTCCGCTGGCGGTTGACGTGGTGCTAAGGGGAGCGACTTGCATGACTTGGTTCTCCTATGCCAGGAAATTGACGGATCCGTCGGGGGCCAGACCTATGGCCGTCGCCGGGATCGGATGCTCATCGATGTTGTTGTCGGATGCCGCGCCGGGATCATCGGATGATCCACCGCCGTCTGACCCTTGTTGGGCCTGCTGCGTCTGGTCTTCACCCTGGCGACCCTGTAGGTCGAAGGACAGAGAGCTTTGACCGGCTTTCAGCCCGGCGTCCTGCAGGGCACGCTCCAAGACCCGAGAGTCGCGTTGCAGCAACTCCAGGGTTTCCGGACGCTCCGCCAAGACCAGGGCCTTGGTGTGGCCATCGGCTCCGATATCGAGTTTCACCTCAACCCGGCCCAACTCGTGTGGCCGCAACTGGATGCGCAAGGTGCTGTCACCGGTCTCGATCGCCTTAGTCAGACGCGCTGAAACCTGTTCGGTGGCCGCCGAGGGATGGGGGCCTTGGTGGGGCATTGGCTTGCGCGGCGCGGGCGGCCTGATCGGCGGCCTGGGCGCTCTGGGTGGAACCAATCGGCGCCGATGCCGCATCCAGCCTGCCGGATGGCGCTAGATCACCGGCGGCTGAGGTCGGGGACGCCGCATTTCCGGCGCCCAGACCACGGGCAAGCGTGGTTTGGAAATTCCGGGCGGTTTGCTGTGCGGTGGCGCCGCCTGCGATATCCATCGGAGTGCCGATGGGTTGACCGCCGGATGAACCCGCACCGTTGTTGCCGCCCTGACTCCCGGGCTGCTGGCCACCGGATTGCTGGTTCCCTGATTGCTGGCCGCCGGATTGTTGGCCGCCGGAATGTTGACCATTGGCATTGCCGGCAGTCTGGCCGCTATTTTGGCCGGCGTCGGCGCCAACGTGCAATGGCGTGTTCGGGGCGGCGTTTGAGGCTGCGTTCGAGGTTGGGTTCGGGGCCACGTTCGAGGTTGGGTTCGGGGCCACGTTTTGCGGGGCAGGGGCGGCGCTGGCCGGTTGGCTGGAGGGAGGCGGCGGTTGACTGCCGATCGACTCGACCTGCTGTTGCGCCTGGACGAGATTGCCGCCGCTGGCGTTTGCTGGCCGGGCAATGATCGACTGAACGTCGCGAACCACCTGAGGGATATCTGTTCCAGTGCGCGGCGGGGCGTCGTCATTGGACGGCGTCAGCCCAGCGGCGAGCCTGGCGTGCTGCGTCTTGCCTCCGGCTTCTGTACTCTGCGCTGCTGTATTCTGCGCCGCGCCGCCGGTCGGAGCAGCCGCTGCGGTGTCTAAGGGATGCGCGTTGGCCGGAAGCGCCGGGCCGTTGGCGGCAGCGATTGTAGCGCCTCCGATAGCAGCCGCCGCTGTGCCGGGCGCAGGTTCGGGTAGGATTGGCGTGACCAGGGGAACCGCGCCGGCGGTCGTTTCAGGTGGCGTCTTGGACGCGGTGTCCGATTGTCCTGGCGCAGCCGGGACCACTGCGCCGGATGCGATGGTCGTATCGGATAGATCTGGGGAAGCCGTAGCCGCGGTATCGCCCTCTTGGCCAGTGTCCCGATGAGTGCTTTGGTTCACGTCCTGACGAACGTCCTGGCTGGAGTCTTGAGGGGCCGCCAGATGGATGTCCTGACGAACGCCCTGGTCACTATTCGGGCCAGTGCTGGGGGCGGCCTCCTCGTTGGCCGGGGGCGCTGTTTCGTTGCTCGCGGTCTGGGATTCGCCGGAATTTTTGGCCGTTTGATTCGTCTCAACCGTTTGATCCGCCGATTCCGACCGTTCGCTCGGGGTTTCAGCTGCGTCCTTGCCTGCATTATCGGGCGACGCGACCGCGTCCTCGGATTTTTCGGACCGCGCACCGGTAGCGCCGGAGGTTTCGTTGGGCTTGGTGGTTTCGCCACGATCGTCGAATTCAGCGATGCGCGTTGGCTCGCGGTCATCGGCTCCCCCC
>JAQBUJ010000022.1 GCA_027623845.1 Pseudomonadota bacterium | reverse complement strand
CGTCGCCGCCCTCTCCATTGATCACGTCGCTGCCCTGTCCGCCATACAGCGCATCGCTGGCGTTGCCGCCGACCAGGACATCATTCGCCAGATTGCCATAGAGCTGATCAGCGCCGTCGCCGCCGGAGATAAAATCATCGCCCTGGCCGCCGAACAGGAAATCGCCGTCGGCGCCGCCAACCAGGGAATCCGCGCCGGCATTGCCATAGATCTGATCACTGCCGCCACCGCCGGATAAGACGTCATTGCCGCCGCCGCCGCTCAACAGGTCGCGGGCAAGCCCGCCCAGCAGCGTATCGTCGCCGGAATCACCGAAGATCGCGGTGAGCGGTTGCGCCACGCCGCGATCCATCTCCACCAACCCCTGGTCTAGCCAGGCGCGTAGCAGAGCTGTGTCAGCCTCAAAATCGAACATCGTTGGTTCCAGACCGTCTCCCGGAAACGTACAGCAAAAACTACGCTGTTGGCATCGTGCAATCCTGGGTTTGATCTCACGGCTATCGGGTCGCCAGGAACCGCCGGCGAACCTCATAGGCTCACCAACCCTGCGCCAACGCGTTGACGGCCCGGTCGATCAATTGCCGGCTGCGCAAGGCCACCATTTCCTTCCAGTCGTCCTCGTCCGGATAAAGCGCCTTGGAAACTTCCGCCTTGATCGCTTTTCGGAGCGCCTCATCTTGGGTGCCGCGTGCGTGCAACCAATGATCACCGCGCAAAGCATCGAACACCCGGCGCACCGGATAGGTTCCGAACTCGGCGGAGATCAGGGTCAATTGGGCGTTTGGCAGGGATTCGCGCGCGCCCACCTGCATCGTACCGGCGAGCGGCGCCGAGGTGGAGGTTCCGGCGCTCGGCGAACTGAGACCATTCCGGTACCAGCGTTCCAACCGTCGGTAGGCGTCAGAGTCTGGCAGCGTATCGCTGATTAAATCCGCCGATCCATAGGGGCCAAGGCCGGTGTGATAGTCGATCAGTCCAACGTCGCTGGCGCTGCCCGCATGCTGCTTCAACAGCGCTCGAAGGGTGCGGTTCGACCAGGTCGGGGCATGGCCGCCAAAGAAAAGTCCGTCAGGGTGAGTGAACTGGCCGCGACTGATCGCCGCCTGCAGCGCAAATTGACCGTGCTCGGCTGCATAGGTTTCCAACCCCTGGTCGGCAATCGCCCGCGCCTGCGGGTTCCAAAATTCCGGCAGCAACAGATTGTGAAGACCGGCATAGGCGGCGTTCTCCGGATAAGGCGCGCCGTGATCGACGAAGTTTCGGTTCAAATCGACATTGTCCTCGGTAACCCGACGAACATGGGCGAAGCCATGCGGATTGATCGCGTGGATCAGTACCACCTTAACGGTCTCATGCAGCGTTTTTGGGCGGTCGGATCGTAGCCAGGCGGTCTGGCACCCGGAACCGCAGGAGCCCTCGGTGCCATGGGTGCCGGATATCAGGACCAAGGCTCGCGCCGCATTGGGGTCGCCGATCACCGCGACATCCGTCGACAAGGCCTCGCCATTCGGCCCTTGCAGAGGATGGGCGATCGAGTCGAGGTTGACGCGCGCATCCGCCCGCAGAGCCTGAGCGGCGTCGATGAAGCGATCTCGAGCCTGGCTATAGTCTCTGGGGAAGTTGTCGATCACCGTCATCTTGCAATCCTCCGGTCCGGGCGATCGCCTGGATCTATTGCAACGGAATGACGATCGTCACCGTCGCGCCCCGGCCCGGCTCGCTCTCCAGCTGAAGACGCCCGCCTTGGGCTTCGACGATGTCCCGGCAGATCGCCAGGCCAAGCCCGCTGCCGGCTTCATGCTCGGTGCCTTCTGTCGATTCAACCAAATGTCCGGCGCGAAGTTGCGCCAGTTTTTCGGATTTAATGCCAACGCCGGCATCGATCACCTTGAGCAACAACTCCTCGCCTACCTTGGTCGCCTCGACGGTAACGGTTCCGCCGGTATGGGAGAATTTGATGGCGTTGCTCAACACATTGCGCAGCGCGCTTCCGATAACGACGTGGTCCACATTGTCCTTGGCCAGCGGGCTGGTGAGGTGGACGACAACTTGTTTGCGATCCGCATCCGGGCGCAGCGCATCGACGGCATGGCCGACGACCTCATCAAACGGACGGCCTTCAAGATCGGCATGTAATTGGCCGGCTTGAGCCCGCCCCCAATTGAGCAGATCACTCAACACATCGGTGGTCTTGCGTCCGGCGTTGTGGATCTCGTTCGCATAATCGACGAGGCGGTCGTTGGGCATCGTATCAGCCTGCCGTGAGATGAGTTGAGCGAACCCCATTATCAAATTGAGTTGGCTGCGCAGATCATGGCCAACCAGCGTGATGATTCGGTCTTTCTCAGTCAAAATGCGCCCAATAGCCTGGTTTTGTTCGACGATGCGGCGTCGGTGATAGCGCAGATGCAAAGACGTGCGCGTGGCGTGAACGATCAGCGGTGGCGAAATCAGCAACGGGCACAGGATGGGTAAGATAATCGCCACGGGCCGTGTGAAAGGATCAAAATCCAAAATGTAATAAACAATAAATGATATCAGCAGTGAAGCCAGGACGGAGCCCATGGTGAGAAGCAGCGTGTAACCCGCCATCCCAAGGCGACCGACCAGTTGGAGAGCCTGGTTCGTCCGTTCGCCTTGCAATACTGGTTCAGTGCCGGGATCGGAGGCAGGGGGATGGTCTAAAGTCATCACGAAAAAAAAGCGCCCGCGTCTGCTGTCATGCCGTTTATCATTACTCTACTTGCAACTTGAATTCTACTTCCGCGAACAGTTTTTTTTGATCACCTGTGTTGATTACATCGTATTTACCCCCGGCGCAGGGTCAATAGAGCTGCCGGCGACAAGCTCTACCGCGCTTTCAAGACCCATTGCGGCGACGATCCCGGACCTGCCCGGCGTCTGGAATGGCGTGCATTCAAACCAATGGCGGTGAAGGCGGGCGGTTTCCCTGGGTTGTAGTCACCTTTCGGTGATCTGCACGCGGTGACGTTGGATAGAATCGTTCCGGCGATGGGCGGGCGTCCCGGAGCGCGGCGAACAGGACTGAATTTCGTTTCTGTTGAATGGCGGTTAAAGGTTCGCGCGTGGGGGATGAGGCTCTGGAAGTACTTCACTTGCGCCGATTCGGCTGATAGTACTCCGCTTCGGCACGGATAAACCCTGGCGCTTGACCGCCTCGGGTAGGATCGGAGGAATTCGAAATGGCATCTTCTTGGAGCCCGAAATCATGGCGAGGTTTTCCGATTCGTCAAGTTCCGGATTATCCCGACGCCGCGCGTCTGGCCGCCGTCGAGGCTGAGCTTGCGGGTTTTCCGCCGCTGGTTTTCGTCGGTGAGGCGCAGCGATTGAGAGCGGCGCTTGGCCGTGTCGCGGCGGGAGAGGCTTTCCTGTTGCAGGGGGGAGATTGCGCCGAGAGCTTTGCCGAATTTTCGCCCAACAATATTCGCGATACCTTCCGGGTGTTGCTGCAGATGGCGGTTGTGCTGACGTTTGGCGGTGGCCTGCCGGTCGTCAAGGTCGGGCGCCTTGCCGGGCAATTCGCCAAGCCGCGCTCCAGCCCGACGGAAAAGCAGGGCGATGTCGAGTTGCCGAGCTATCGCGGCGATATCGTCAATGGCATTGAGTTCGATCCGGCCCGCCGGCAGCCCGACCCGGAGCGCCTGTTAAAGGCTTATAATCAATCGGCCTCGACGCTCAATCTGCTACGGGCCTTTGCCCAGGGTGGTTTCGCCAATCTTGAGGAAATCCATCGTTGGACTCTGGGCTTCGTCTCGAAATCGCCACAGGCAGAGCGTTTTGAGGCATTGGCCGACCGGCTGGACGAATGCCTTCGGTTCATGCGGGCCTGTGGGCTAACGGCGGAATCCACGCAACAGCTTCGCGAGACGGATTTTTACACCTCACACGAGGCGTTGCTGCTTGGGTACGAGGAGTCGATGACCCGCCAGGACACGATCACCGACGACAAGGGTTGGTACAGCACCTCGGCGCATATGATCTGGATCGGCGACCGGACCCGGCAACCGGATGGGGCGCATGTCGAGTATATGCGCGGCATTCACAACCCGATCGGCCTGAAATGTGGGCCAAGTCTTGATCCGGATGAGTTGATCCGGTTGATTGATGTTTTGAACCCCACCGATGATCCCGGTCGGTTGACGCTGATTTGCCGGATGGGCTCGGACAAGGTGCACGAGAAACTGCCGCCATTGATTCGCGCCGTCGAGCGGGAAGGGCGGTCCGTCGTCTGGTCCTGCGATCCGATGCATGGCAACGTCATCACGTCGTCCACCGGCTATAAGACCCGGCCGTTCGATCGTATTCTTGCCGAGGTTCGTGGCTTCTTCGACGTGCATCGCGGCGAGGGGACGTATCCCGGCGGCGTCCATTTCGAGATGACCGGCCAGGATGTGACCGAATGTCTGGGCGGCGCTCAGGAGATCAGTGAGACGGCGTTGGCGGATCGTTACCACACCCATTGCGATCCGCGGCTCAATGCCTCGCAGTCGCTGGAATTGGCGTTCCTGATCGCTGATATGTTGAAACAAAGCCGTGAAGACTTCTCGGCGCCGAAGGTTGCGGTCGCGTCTTGACCGCAGCGCGTGGCCGGGTCACTAAGGTCGTTAACGGTCAATAGCGGCGTTTTTTCAGCTGGTTGGGGCGATCGATGAGCGCACTCGAATCCAACGCTGGCCCGGAGGCGGCGGACGATATGCGCCGCCCGGCCGCGCCGCGTAACGCTGCCCATCCGGACAATCAATCCTTGTCACGCTACGCTGATAAGTATTTCCTGCGAACCAAGGATATCGTCGAGAAATTCGGTGACCGTCAGGTTACCTACGCCGTATTCATGCGCCGCCCGGTTACCTGCGCGCCGAATTTGGCGGTGCAATGGTTGACCGGCGTGGCCGAGGCGCGTGGGGCTAAAATTAAAGTCGATCTTAATCACCACGAGGGGGCCTGGGTCGGGGCCGGAGAGCCGATCGTCTACATCACCGGCTCGTTGTTTAACCTCGTCGACTTGGAAACACAGTTCCTGCAGAAGCTCGGCGCCGCCTGCGTGGCCGCCTATAACGCCTATATCATGTGCGTCGAATTGCCGAAGGTTGCATTCCTGGCGATGGACGCCCGGCATTGCGCCGGCGCTGACATGGCTGAATTGATGGCCTATGGCGCCAGCGTCGGCTCAAAAAAGGCGAAGAATAAAGTCGGCGCTATCGGCTTCATTGGCAACGCCACCGACGAAACCGCGCATTTCTTTGGTCAGGACCGGGGCTTTGGCACCATGCCCCACGCGCTGATCGGGTATGCCGGCTCAACCCTTCGCGCCGCCGAGATGTTCCATGAGACCCACCCGGATGAGAATTTAACGGTTCTGGTCGACTTTTTCGGCCAGGAAATCACTGATTCCCTGGCGGTCTGCCGGCGCTTCGCGGCACTCGCCGCCGAGGGTAAGGTGGCGCTCCGTCTGGACACCCATGGCGGGCGGTACGTGGAGGGGTTGGATACAGCTTATTCCTACGCGGTGCTGGAGCGTAACGCCACACAGGCGATCCGCGGCTACCGTTCCGAAGCGGAGTTGCGTCACCTGATCGGCACCGGCGTGTCCGCGGCGGCGATCTGGCATTTACGCGAAGCCTTGAACGAGGCGGGTTTTCCAAACGCCAAGATTGTTGGCTCAAGTGGTTTTTCGCCAGAGAAATGCCGCGTCATGGCCCTCGCCGAAGCGCCGATAGATATGGTCGGCACCGGCTCCTATCTTCCGGAAAAGTGGAGCGAGACCTATGCGACCGCCGATATAATCGACTATGATGGCGAGCCTTTGGTGAAAGTTGGTCGCGAATTTCTGCTCCGAAAATGAAGGACCCCATGTCGGATACAGTTCTCTTATTTGTTCATCAAAAAAATTCAGTCGCCGGGCATATGGCGACCCTATTCTCCGAACGTGGCTACAAGTTTGAGCGCTGTTGTCCGTGTATAGGCGACCCCGTCCCCGAGAGCGCCGAGCCCTATGCCGCCGTGGTCATGTTCGGCGGTCCGATGAGCGCCAATGATTGCGTGATGGATGGGATCCGGAAGGAACTCGATTTCATTCCCAAGATTCTGGACGCCGAAGTCCCTTTTCTCGGCCTCTGCCTGGGCGGTCAGATGCTGGCCCGGGTGCTGGGCGCCAAGATCAGCACCCACGACGCCGGCCATATTGAATCCGGCTTTACCAAGATTTACCCGACCGAGGCCGGGCGTGACTGGTTCGAGGGGTCGGATATCTTTTACCAGTGGCACCGCGAAGGCTTCGAGGCGCCGGAAACCGCGACCCTGCTGGCGACCGGGGATATCTTTCCCAATCAGGCCTTCAGCTATGGCAAGAACGCCATCGCCACGCAATTTCATCCCGAGATAACCCGAGAGATGATTGACCGGTGGACTATGCACGGCGCCCACCGACTTGGCCGTCCGGGCGCGCAACCGCGGCAGGCTCATATCAAGGGCTGGGATCTGTTCAACAAAAGCGTCGACCGCTGGGGTCGAAATTTGCTCGACCGCTTTGGTCTGCACGGAACCACAGCGATGGTCGAAGCGGCGGAATGATCCAAACCGGCCGGACCGGAATCGGTGGTTTTGTCGTAAGGGCTGGGTGGATTGCGGTGCGTAACCCGGAACTTGGCTCGGGACACCCGCCGGGACAGCCATCGAACTGGCGATGACCCAGCGGCCTGGTCGCTGCTACACTTACCGCCGCATATCTTTCAGGCGGAATCCCCACCATGCCGGCACCTCATTATCCCACATTGTTTTCCGAGATTGAGATCGCCGGGCGGCGGTTGCGCAACCGGGTTTGCTTGTGTGCGACGGTGACGAATTTCGCTCGCGACAACCGGATCACCGAGCCGTGGCGCAATTTTTTGATCGAGCGGGCCAAGGGCGGGGTTGGCATGCTGGTGACCGAGATCATCGCCGTGGACCCCGAGGCGATCGCCCAATCCTCGACCGTCACCGGTTTCGACGACACCAATGATGCGGCTTTCAAGGCGATCGCGGCGGATGTTCATGGCGAGGGAGCAGCCCTGGTCGGGCAACTCTGGCATCCCGGGCGTCAACAGCTTTGGCATCCGACCAAGTCGCCGATCGGTGTGTCCGACCTGCCCGATCCCTATAGCTGGACCGTTCCGCACGTGATGTCGACAGCGGAGGCGCGCCGGGTGATCGAGGCCTATATCAGCGCGGCGGTCCGGCTCTCGGCTTGCGGGTTCGCCGGGGTCGAACTGCATGGCGCGCATGGGTATCTGATAATGCAATTCCTCTCGCCGGCGTCGAACACCCGTGAGGATTCCTATGGCGGGGATCTGCAAGGACGAACGCGGTTCGTGCGTGAAATCGCGGCCGGTATCCGCGCCCGTTGCGGCGACGGTTTCATCATCGGCTTGAAGATGCCGGCGGAAGAAGGCGTGCCCGGCGGCGTCGATCCGGACGAGGCCGAGCGCATTACCGTAAGTCTCGCCGAGACTGGGGATTTTGACTATTTCGCCTATGGCCAGGGCAATTTCAGCCTCAGCCTGGAGACCCACGTTCCCGATCTCTATTTCAAGCCCGGCCATTTCATCGATCTGCACAAGCGCATGCGCGCCGCCGCCGGTGGAGTGCCGGTGATGGCGCTCGGTCGGATCGGCTCGCCGGAACTCGCGGAGCAGGTGGTCGCCGATGGCCATGGAGATTTGGTCGGCATGACCCGGGCGCTGATCACCGACGCGGCCTGGGCCGATAAGGCCAGAGAAGGCCGACCGCTGGATATTCGGCCTTGCGTCTACGATAATTTTTCCTGGGGCGAGGTGCATCTCGGCAAGCCCGTGGCCGAGCACCATAACCCGCATATTGGTCAGGCCGGTGAGGCGCACCGGTTGCCAACCCCGGCGGAGCATGTCGGTCGGGTGTTGGTGGTCGGCGCCGGGCCAGCCGGATTGGAGGCGGCTTGGGTCGCTGCGGCGCGCGGCCACGGGGTCACCCTGTTCAGCGCCTCGGATCAGCTTGGCGGAGCTTTGCGGCATGAAGCGAGGCTGCCGGGACGGGCCGAGATTGGCCGGATCATCGAGCACCAGCAACGCCTCGGGGAGCGTTACGGCGTCGAATTCGTGTTCAACCGTACCGCCACCGCCGAGAATATCGCCGTTTATGACCCCGATGCCGTGGTCCTGGCCACTGGATCATCCCAACGTTTGCCGGTCGGTTTGCAAGCTGGCGGAGCCGTGGTTTCGGCCCGAAACTATGTTGCCGCCGGGGGTGCAGCCGGGCGCGCTACCGGGGGATCGGTAATCGCCGGTGGTCTCGCGGTGCTGGTGGACGAGGATCACGGGGCGGCGCTCTATGGCGTCGCCGACCTGCTGGCCGAACGGTTCAGCCGAGTGATCCTGGTCACCTCGCGCCCGAGGATTGCTGGCAACGTCAACCACTGCAGCGCCATCGGCGTGTACCGTCGGCTCTATGGGGCCGGCGTCGAGATCCGACCCTCGCTTGAGACCGTGGGTTTCGATGGCCAATGCTTGCGATTGCGTAATGTGTTTAGCGGCGCCGAGGAGATGCTGGAGGGTGTCTCGCTGATCGTCTACGCCACGCCGCGCCAGGCGCGCGACGCCCTTGCTGGCGAGTTGGAGGGGGCGCCGGTTCATCTGGTCGGTGATTGTCGGTCACCGCGAAACCTGCTGGCGGCGATCCAGGGCGGGCACGCGGTCGGCGAGATGCTTTGATGCCCCTAATAGGGTGATACTTGATAGCGCCAGCCCCCCCGACCGTTTTGCTTTCGGCGTGCGTCGCTTCAGGTAAACTCTCAGCCTTGTTCCGGTCGCTTTCCCCTGCACCTTGGAGCCGATGTCATGCCGCTCGCCAGCCAAAAGCATCTTTTCGATATCCCCGATGGAATTACTTACCTGAACTGCGCCGCGCAATCGCCCTGTCTTAAAGCGAGCGCCGAGGCGGGGCGCCGGGGGATTGCGCGCAAACTTCACCCCTGGGACCCGGAGCGGGCCAACGTCAGCGCTGAAATGGAGGCGTGTCGGGCTTTGTTCGGCGGCCTGGTCGGCGCCACCGCCGAGGACGTGGCGATTACCTTTTCCACCAGCTATGCGGTCGCGGCCGCGGCGCGGAATCTGTCCGTCGGCAAAGGCCAGGAGATCGTGGTGCTGGAAGGGCAGTTCCCCTCCAACTACTACGCGTGGCAAAAATGCGCCGAGCGTGATGGCGGACAATTGCGGGTGGTGGCGAGATCGGCGGATTTCGACTGGACCTCGGGGGTGCTGGAGGCGATTGGCCCACAGACCGGCTTGGTCACGTTGCCGAATTGCCATTGGACCGATGGCTCTATTCTGGACTTGGAGGCGATCGGGGAAACTTGCCGCGAGCGTGGTATTCCCCTGGTGGTTGATGCGACCCAGTCGATTGGCGCGATGCCTACCGATATCGCCCGAATTAAGCCGGATTACATGATCGCGTCGGCCTATAAATGGCTGCTATGTCCGGACATGATGGGTTTCATGTATGTGGCCCCACACCGCCAGGACGGGGAGCCTGTGGAGGATAATCACCAGGGTCGGGGAAGTGCGCCATCGATGGAATATACGCCGGGTTACTCCGACGTTTATGCGCCCGGCGCCCGTCGCTTCGACATGGGGGCCGCCGACAGCATGATCCACCTGCCGATGAGCGCCATGGCGCTGGAGCGGATCGTCGATTGGCGTACCGAGGAAATTCAGAGCAGCCTTCGGGTCCTGACCGACCGTATCGCCGAGCGGGCCGAGGCAATCGGCTTCGTGGTTCCGCCACGCGAAAGACGGGTCGGCCATTTCATCGGTCTTTGGCCGCAAAAACCTCTGCCCGATGGTCTAATCGACAGCCTAAAGGCCAGGGGGGTGCATGTCAGTCTGCGCGGCGGCGCGATCCGTGTCAGTCCGTATCTGTTTAACGACACGGCGGATATCGACGCTTTGTTCGAGGCGTTGGAACAGTTGCTACTCGCCTAGTGGTGCGACCGAGACGGATCGGGTGGGGCCCGTTTCGATCAGAGCATTAACTCACGCCTGTAATTCGCTTTTATCGGGCTTGTCCGGCGCCTCAGGCTCGGCGTTCGGATCGTTCTGGGTTGGTTTTTCGGTTGGTTGGGCGAGCTGGTCGGTTGGTTGGTCGATCTGGATTGGCGCTTCAGCGTCAGCGGCTTGTTGTGCTTCGATGGCCACGGTCGTCGCGATGAGGGCGGCTTCCTTGGGGGTGGCTTCACGCACCCGTTCCTGGCGTAGATTGAGCAGTGTGACACCGGCGACATCCAGCAGATCGAATTCCTGGCCAAGCGAAAGTTTCAGCGTTTCCTCTATCTTGGCCTTGGAGAACCGGGTTACCGGATCGCTGATCGCGATGGCCAGGCCGCTTTCCAACAGATCAATCACGCTCGAATAATTGCGGCTGATCGTTTGCGCCAAGACGGCGGTGTACACGTCAATTTCAACTGAGGCCCGGCACTGAAATTTGTCCAATACCGGATCGACCCCGGTGGTGCGCGCGTAAATTCGTTCGGGAACGTGAACCGTGATGATGGCTCTGTTTTGCGCCTCGGCGCGCAGTCTTAGAACCTGGGCGACGCAGCCGATTCCGGTGAAAAGACCGGTTGCGACCAGCCAATTGGTTTGATTCATTTCCGGATAGAGGACCGGCCACCCGTAGACCTCGCCGATGCCGTTGAAAGTGTAGATCCATAAATTTGCGGCAAAACAGAGAACGGCCAGCAATGTCGAAACCACTGTCACGGCCCAAAAAATGTACAAAGAATTCATATCCACCGAGGGGGGTGGTCGGCCTCCAGTCCCAATCTGCGGGTCCGTTGTCATCGGCCATTCCTAATGTCTTTCCATATATATGGTAATTATACGTATTGCTTTCAATATGAAAATCAAAAATGAAGTTTAAACGATAAAAAATATATAATTCATTGAATTGACTTTATTATTGAGATCAATTTGATCACCATCTCCTGGAGGCTGTGAGGTCCGACCTGGTTAGCTCTTGTTCATCGGCTGGTTGCGATGCGGTGACCGACCCTCTTCCCATCGGTGGCGAAAAATCGTTACATCCTGGCGACAGGCATGGGTTCAGGAGGGCATGATGAGCGATACGGCGCCGGACGCGCGGCTGGACCCGCAGATGATCGCGGTGATGCGGCGCAATGCTGAAATCGCCGAAGAAGCGGCTCTGGGGCCGCCCGCCTCGCCGCCCGAACCCGTTGCGGCGCGGCGCCGGATGGCTATTGAGCGACGCTGGTGGAACGAAGATCTGCCGGAAATCGCCAAGGTCTCGAATATCACGGTCGCCGGACCGCATGGTCCGGTGCCGGTGCGCATTTTGTATCCAGAAACCGCACGTCCATTACCGGCGATCGTTTATTATCATGGTGGTGGTTGGGTGGTAGGCACGCTGGAAACCCATCATCGGGCGATGCGGTTTCTGGCGTTGAAATCGGGCTGCGCCGTGGTCGCGGTTGATTATCGGTTGGCTCCGGAAGATCCGCACCCCGTCCCCTTGGGCGATTGTGTTGCAGCGGTGCGACATGTTCAAAACCATGGCGGCGAGATCGGCCTTGATCCCGGTGCAATCGCGGTAGGCGGCGATAGCGCTGGTGCCAATCTCGCGATGGCGACCGCCTTATCGATGCGCGACGCGGGTGATAGCCCGATCAAGGCGGTGCTCTCGTTCTATGGCGCTTTCGAAGCGAGTTGTCAGAGCCAATCATTCACTGAGTTCGGCGATGGCCGGTTCGGCCTCAGCTTTGATGGCATGCGTTGGTACTGGCGCGCTTATGCCGGACCGGACGGTGATCTCAATGATCCGCTGCTCTCCTCAATGCGAGCCGATCTGGCTGGGTTGCCGCCGGTGCATCTCTTTGCTGCCGAACTTGACGTGCTGCGCGAAGATTCAGTCGAGATGAGCCGCCGCTTGCGCGCCGCCGGCGTGCCGGCGGAACTCGAGGTTTATGATGGGGTGGTGCATGGCTTCATCAATTTGACCCGCATGCTCGACAAGTCTCATCTGGTGCTTGATGCGGCGGCGGCGTCAATGCGGAAATCCCTGCAACTGGATTAGGCGACCGCCGCGGCAAGGCTGGCCAGGGCAATTTCCAATCGCGCCGGGTCGTCCTTGATCGCGTGTTGGACGGCCGTGCGGGCATTGGCCTGATTTTCGGCGCCCTCAAGCCAGCCGGCCTCCAGCAGCGCCGCGCAAAGGTGACGGCAAGCGTCCTGAAACGAGAGCGTCTCGGCATCCTCAAGGTCGCGGATGAAGATTTCGGAAAATGCGCCGACCGTCTGTTGCCGGAAGAGCTGGCAGATATAGCCAACCTGGCGTGGGGCCTCCCGGGCTCGGTCTAGGGCGAGGAAAACCGCATACACACTCTCCAGGGGCGCATGACGATGCAGCACCGTGGCGGCATTCACCATGCCCTCGGCGCTCAGCCAGGGGGTGTCCGGGTCGTCGACCAGCAGAGTGCGGGCCAATTTGACCGATATCTCAAGATTATCGAGGGCGGCGACCGGTATGATCATGCCATCGCCGCGCCGGGTCCCGGCGTTCCAGTCCAGCGCACCGGGGTCCCAATCCCGCTCGGCTTTCCAAGCCTGCCAGTCGCGAGGTGCGGGGTCCTGCAGCTCGGGGAGTTCGGCGGAAAATAGCGCATCATAGCTGCGCGGCTGGTCCAATTGCTCGGCCGAGACGACGGCGCGCTGCTCGCCCAAAGAATCGCCGGCCAGGGCCCTGAACCCGGCTTCCTCGAAGAGATCATCCTGCCACCGGGTTACATACAACACGACCAGGCCATAGCCGCCGTCGAAGGGCAGTAGAAAATCGCGGTCGAAATCCTGCAAGAACAGCGCCGAGGCGTGCAGACCGAGCCCGGTGCAGGCCTCTCGAATGTCCTGCATGGATGGCAGGGTATAGGACTCGCCAAACAGATCCTGCACAGCGATCCGCTCATCCCACCCACAGCGAATGACCGCCAGCAACCGATTGGTTTGGCTTTCCGGAGTGAAGCGATCGGCGAGAAAAGCGTCGATTGGGACCGGGTGCTCCTTAAACCAATCAATAACGTCGATGGTCTCCTCGTCCTGGCCATGACGAAACGCCGTATAGGTTTCCGAAACCCTGGTTTCGCCGATCCGCACACTGCTTTGGAAACGATCGATCCGGCGGTGCATGACATCGAAATCGTCGGCGACCGAGCGATTAGGGAACAGCGCGTCGAACCAAAGCGTGCCGGTCTGACGGGTTTCCGCCAATAGCTTGAGGC